>JAKSDM010001204.1 GCA_022360135.1 Pseudanabaenales cyanobacterium
TAGGGGGGTGACGCAATTTTACTATTGCCAGCGCTTCAACCTTCTAATTTACCTTTACCTCATGTTTACAAGGCTTGTATGAAATGTTCAATTATTTTCTTCATCAATGATTTAAATTTCGGTGTAGATATGGGCATTATAGCGATGAGATACTGACTATATCATGGGGCATTCCTATATCTTCAACAAAGTCAGCAGGTACACTAAAGTTTCTCTGAAGTGAGCTACGTACGACTTCACAGAAGTTTCTATACACAGGTAATCTTATTCAGACGAACTTAGGATTCAGGAAAACGACTAGCCAAAAAAAGATACAAAAAATTTCCCTTCGCCACACTGATTAAATCCACTGGCGACTCAGTTCAACTAAAAGCTAAGAGCAACATTTATGCGCATTTTGATTTACTCCTACAATTACTATCCTGAGCCTATTGGTATTGCTCCGCTAATGACCGAATTGGCTGAAAGATTAGAAGAAGTAGGGCATGAGGTAAGGGTTGTGACTGCTATGCCTAATTACCCGGAGCGCAAAATTTATCCTGAGTATCGAGGGAAGCTTTATCACACTGAGAAGCGCAATGGGGTGACTATTCAGCGCTGCTATGTCTGGATTCGTCCTAATCCTGGATTAGTCGCCCGAATCCTCTTGGACGGGAGTTTTGTATTACTCAGCTTCTTACAGGCTATACGGGGATGGCGTCCTGACTTGATTCTTTCCACCAGCCCGTCTTTACCTGCCTGTGTCCCGGTTGCAATTTTGCGATGGCTTTACTCATGTCCAGTTGTACTCAATCTGCAGGATATTCTGCCTGAGGCGGCCGTACAAACTGGATTACTGAGCAATCCATTGGGGATTCGTATTTTTGAAGCCCTAGAGAAATTTGCTTACTACAGTGCCAGCAAAATTAGCGTCATCACTGATGGATTTGTTGATAACTTAGTGGCCAAAGGGGTGCCCGCTGAGAAACTGATCTGTATTTCTAATTGGGTGGATGTCAACTTCATTGGGCCTCTTCCCAAGACTAATAATCCCTTCCGAAAAGCGCATCAATTGGAAGACAAATTTGTAGTGCTCTATTCCGGTAATATTGCTCGCACTCAGGGCGTTCGCACCATCATTAGAACCGCTGATCAGCTAAGAAATATTCCTGACATTGCTTTTGTTATCGTCGGCGAGGCGAGTCAGTTGGTTGAACTAGACGAGCTGCGGCAAGAATTGGGCGTGGATAATGTGTTGATGCTGCCATTTACGCCTCGGGAGAAACTACCGGAAATGTTAGCGGCGGCCGATGTGTCTCTGATTATGCAGAAGCTTAGGGTGGTAGGCTTTAATATGCCTTCCAAAACCCAGATACTGTTGGCTAGCGGACGGCCTATTATTGCCTCTGTACCTGATGCGGGAACAACCGCA
>JAKSDM010001586.1 GCA_022360135.1 Pseudanabaenales cyanobacterium
GAGGCAAGGTTGAGGTTTTGGCTAAACAGCGTGGTCTGACTCAGATCAATGTTTCCCCCCAGACCGTCTGCAGAGAACGCCAGGATATCACTATCTTCGAGGGCGATCACAAAATTTGCGATAATGGTAATATCTCCCCCTCGACCGGCTCCGCTACCCACAGCAGTTTGGATATCGCCATCGTTCCTGAGAACAAGATTGCCTGCCGTGATATTAATGCGACCCCCTGAGGCGGTTAAAGCAGTGGTATTGATGGTTGCATTATCGATACGTATTCGCTCTAGAACATTAAGAATTATATTGCCCGCATCCCCTCTGCCAAAAGTCGCAGCACTTAGCTGAGCCCCATTGGTCACCTCCAGGTTCCTGACCGAGAGTTCAATGTTCCCCCCCTGCCCTTCGCCATTTGGCTCGACAGTGCTGAATGCGCCACTAGCGCTAATGCCGCCGAAGGGATTAACCCCATCAAAGCGGGCAGTTTCGCTAATGGTCAATATCACATTGCCCGCATCCCCTCTGCCAAAGGTAGTAGACTGTAGCTGAGCCCCATTGGTCACCTCCAGGTTCTTGGCCGAGAGTTCAACGTTCCCCCCCTGTCCTTCGCTATTTGGCGCGACACCGCTGAATGCGCCACTGGGGTTAATTTCAGTGAAGGGATTAACCCCATCAAAGTGGGCAGTTTCGCGGATGGTCAGGATCACATTGCCCGCATCCCCTCTGCCAAAAGTCGCAGCACCTAGCGTCGCCCCATTGGCGACCTCCAGGTTCTTGGTCGAGAGTTCAACGTTCCCCCCCTGCCCTTCGCCATTTGGCTCGACACTGCTGAATGCGCCACTAGCGCTAATGCCGCCGAAGGGATTAACCCCATCAAAGCGGGCAGTTTCGCGGATGGTCAGGATCACATTGCCCGCATCCCCTCTGCCAAAAGTCGAGGCGCTTAGCGTCGCTCCGTTGGTGACCTCCAGGTTCCTGGCCGAGAGTTCAACGTTCCCCCCCTTTCCTTCGCCACCTGGCTGAACACTGCTGAATGCGCCACTAGGGTTAATTTCAGTGAATTGGTTAACCCCATCAAACCGAGCGGTTTCACTGATTCTCAGGATCACATTACCCGCATCCCCTATCCCAAAGGTCGAAGCGCTCAGCTGTGCTCCATTGGTCACTTCCAGATTGGTTGCAATGACACGCACATCACCACCACGGCCTTCCCCACCTGATGCAACACCAC
>JAKSDM010001516.1 GCA_022360135.1 Pseudanabaenales cyanobacterium
GCGGGGCGTTCGACCGGAATCCCTAAAACGTCTGCCTGGAACTGCATCAGGAAGTTGTTTTGGCAAGCGCCGCCATCTACTTTCAACTGTTGAATCGGGGCTCCACTGTCTTGGTTGACCGCTTGGACCACTTCATTCACTTCGTAAGCGATCGCTTCTAGCACCGCTCTCACCATATGCTGCCGCTGCACCCCACTGGTGATTCCCAGGAAAGCGCCGCGAGCGCTCATATCCCAATGGGGAGCGCCCAACCCGCTGAGGGCGGGGACAAAGTACACCCCGCCGTTATCAGAGACATTGGTTGCCAGGAGGTCGGTCTCAGCGGCGCTGGTAATTAGCTTGACGCCATCTCGTAGCCACTGGATGCAGGCCCCCGCTGTAAACATGCTGCCCTCCAGGGCATAGCCCACTTTTGCCGAATTATTCCCAGTTGCTTCGGTCCAGGCGATGGTGGAGAGCAGTTGATTCTGCGATCGGGCAATCTCTAGCCCCGTATGGGCCACCAAAAAAGCCCCTGTGCCGTAGGTGCATTTCAACAAACCGGGGTGATCGCAACCATGACCAAACAAGGCTGACTGCTGATCGCCAAAGATTGCCGTAATCGGAATTTCCACTCCTAAAATGTCGGCGTCAGTTACCCCAAACTCACCTAAGCTGGGCTGAACCGTCGGCATCATGTGAGCTGGGGCGCCAAATAAATCCAGTAGGGTTGAATCCCATTCGCGGGTCTTTAGGTTCAGCAACATAGTGCGGCTAGCATTGCTGTGGTCTGTGGCGTGAACCTTCCGTCCCGTTAAGTTCCACAGTACCCAAGCATCCACAGTGCCAGCCAAAACTTGGTCCAAATCAACCGGGGGATCCGACTGTGCTTTAACGGTTTCTAACAGCCAGGCCAACTTGGTGGCGGAGAAATAGGCATCCAGAAAAAGGCCAGTCCGATCGTAGATATCCGATGCATGCCCCGCCTCTCGCAGTCGATTACACAATGGCGCAGTTCGCCGATCCTGCCAAACGATCGCATTGTGGAGGGGACGACCTGTGTCTTTGTCCCAGAGTAAGCAAGTTTCCCGCTGAACCGTTAAGCCAATAGCAGCGATCTGGCTGGGTTCAATCTGGGATTTTTGCACGGCTGATTTCATCGCCCAGCTGATGTCCGCCCAAATTTCGCGCGGGTCATGTTCAACCCAACCCGGTTGAGGATAGTACTGGGTCAGTTCTTTGTAAGCTTGACCGACGATATTACCGTCCTTACCAAAAAGAATGGCCCGGTTCCCGGTGGTTCCCAGGTCTAGGGCCATGATGTAAGCAGGTGATGATGTAGTCATGAAGGGCTGTTGGCGATTAGCTACTAGCTACTAGCTTTGAGCAC
>JAKSDM010000592.1 GCA_022360135.1 Pseudanabaenales cyanobacterium
GCCACAGACCCCAACCATACAATTCTCCCGCCAAGCAATGAAGAAAGCCTCCCCCGGGCAATCAAACCGATTTGCACCTGAAGCCCAGTTAGTAATCAATCGCTGAACCGCATTGAAGCCAGTCCGTTTACTCTCCCATAGTAGATCATCAAGGTGATCTAGCGGCAAGTCTTGGATTTTCTCAATTCGCAGAGACATGATTGCTCAGGGTGATGGATTTTGGATTTTAGATTTTGGATTTGGGATTCTGATTTCTATCTCATGGCAAATTTCCTGCCTTAACGGAACAACAGCTAAATAACCACCCATCCAACCTCTTCGGCGTTGCTGATTTAAGGGAAGCAAACAAAATCATATTTGTGTCGATTGCGGTCGGCAATTCGTATAATTCATCCCTTAAATCAGCAACGCCCAGATTTTCTCTCGACAGAGTTATATAAGAGTTTAATAGTGGCCCTAAATCAGTTGCGAGAAAAGAGATTTTTCTTAATTAAAGATGATGGGACTTAAAAAAATTTTTGTGTTTATAAATCGTCTAGGATTGCTATTCAAAAGGTGCAGTAACTGCTGGATAAGATGATTAAATAACTCCGAACAAAAATCAGTATCAAGTCTCCCTAATACTCTCAACAACTTGAAGTAGCTTAGAGTTGAATCTACTGTATCTTAAAGGGATCCTCTGTTGGTGTATAATTTGTTTCTAGAATAAAAAGGGGTGCAGTTTAAGGTGGGAAATTCTACAACGCAAGATCTGAAATTCTATAAGAGGTTCAGATAATCTGAGTTTGGATTTTATATCGCCTTACGTTAGTAGCTAATACGACATTGTTAGCGCCTTATCAGTTCCTCGACTCTTACATGTTTTATGTCAGACTTGACATCTGAAAATCAAGGCGTATCGGTTTTTCTCTCTTATTCTCATGAAGATGATGAATTCCGATCTCGACTTATCAAGCACTTAAGTAATTTAGAGTATCAGGGCGTTATTTCTGCTTGGCATGATCGACAAATTCCAGCAGGTAAAGAACGACAAGGGGAGATTGATCATCATCTTGAATCAGCCCAATTAATTCTACTATTAGTTAGTGCTGATTTTTTGCACTCTCCTTGTTGTTATAGTATAGAAATGAGGAGGGCTCTGGAGCGACATCATAATCAAGAAGCATATGTGATTCCAATTCTTTTGAGGCCTGTTGATTGGCAAGGTTCACCATTATCTAAACTCCAAATATTACCAACGGATGCTAAACCTATTAGCCAATGGAATGACATTGATGAGGCATTTTTAAATGTTGTAGAAGGTATCCGAGATGTTATTAGTCAAATTAATAAAATCAATCGTAATAGATTTCAGGAAGATATCGCCAAAAATCAGACAATAAGAAAAAATGTTGCACCTTTGACAGATCTAAAATCAATATCTAACAGTAAGATACTTGACAGGAAAAGGATTTTTAATATTTCCATTGATCTTTCTATAATAAATAGGATATTTATCTTTATTTCTGCATCTGCTTTGATTGCATTTATTTTCATAATCTATCGACCGTCAAAAGGGATAATTAATGTTAGAGTGCCTCAAAAAGAAAGGAAGGATAAATATTATTATGATATTCTTGAATTAGCACTTAGGGAAACAGAATCAGAAGGGGCTTTTACTATCGATATAATCGAGGTTGAAGGTCCACAAATAAACGAACTTACGCAAACAAATGATAATAAGGTCGATGTTGTATGGATGATGACTAACTTTGAGCGTGAGTATCATGCTCGTCCAGTTAAAATCCCTCTTACTCAAGGCCTCTTAGGCTACCGCATTTGTATGATTTCAAGAGGTAATGAAAAGCTCTTTGATAATATAAAAAGTCTTACTGATTTCAAGGGAGGCAATCACTCCATAGGACAAGTGCATGACTGGCCCGATACAAGAATATTGCGTGAATCAGGAATTAATGTGAAGTCTTATGAAACAAAATCATTTTTATTTCATAAACTTGAGCAGGGAGATATAGATTGCTTTGCACGAGGTACTAATGAAATCTGGGATGAATTAGCAACACATAAAAATTTGACATTTGATAACAACTTTTTTTTCAAGTACCGCTCGCCTATTTATTTCTTTGTAGAGAAGAATAATCATGTGTTAGCAGAAAGAATAGAAAGAGGATTGAAAAGCGCCTTAGAAAATGGAGAGTTCTGTCGTCTATTAATGCTCCATTATAGAGAAGCCATTAGCAAAGCAAAACTCACTGATCGTAATATGATTAAGCTTGAGAACTATGACTTGCCTCGTGGAACTCCTAGTGAATACTATTTGAGCTTTGAACTACCTCAATATCCTGAATCAAGAGGAGATTGTATGAAATAGTTATACCAATTTGATTTGAAGCTGAGCATAATAAATCTTTGTCCGGCAAGGTTTTCAGCGGATCTATTCTGCTCACCTTTATATCGTTTTGGTATTAGAACTGGCTACTAAATGCTTGAAATGAAGGGAGCATAACCTTTGTCGCTTAGTTGGAGCCCCAAATGACAAATGAGTTCTAACTCATCAGCTTATCAATCAGTTCACAGACACCTGCCCCCCGTTCACCAACTGTGACAAAATCAGCACAGTCCTTTAGCATCGGCAGGGCATTGGCGACGGCGACTCCATAGCCGCATAGATCGAGCAGGTCGCGATCGTTTTCCGCATCTCCTACCCCTACGACCTTTTCAGGAGGCAGTCCCAACTCATCCAAGGCGATACGAAGGCCAGACGCTTTATTGATCCCTGGGGGCAGCACCATCACAGCCCGTTTGTTAAGGATGACCTCTAACTCCAATCCCAATTCACGAATTGTCTCATGAACAATCCTGACATGAGGCTCCCAGGTGGCTGTAATCACTCGACCCACTGAGAGAGGATTAACCCCTCGGGCCTTTAATGTCCGGACAAACACTTCAGACGGCGGGGCGCCCAGCAGTCTTTCTTCACCCTTGGCGGGTCGATACAAGAGCGCCCCATTCTCCAAGACTGCTCGTTCAAATAGGTTGATATGGGGAAACACCGGCAATAAACCCTCTAGCCGCCGCCCCGTAACCAGGATTAACCGCCGCCCGGTCTCCCGAAATCGCCTGAGGGCGGCTAGGATGGCTGCGTCTACCTGGCCTTCGGAGGCTAAGGCGCCATCATAGTCACAAGCCAGAGCGAGATAAGATTCCAATTTTTCAACCTTCTAAGCTGATAGATATCTAGTTTGCATCCCAAGACAATCGCTTTTAGCGATCGGCCATCCGCCTTAAACTTAGACAATTCAGTAGCTAGAAGCTTTGCAGTGAATCGTCGCCAGGGGAAAGACCGACCGCTGAGCGCCTTCCTATTTCCTCAAACAGAATACGCAAATTAAATGCGCTTTAGCTTAACTTCTTCCGGGTGACCTTGGTAAAGGTCTAGAGCAACCTGAATCAATCCAATCATGGCGATGATTGCGATCACGCTAATCGGCAAGAGGTTAGCGCCTGCGATCGCAATCCCCATTAAACCAGCGAAAGCAAATAGCCGATGCCTAGTTCTAACTTTGCATTTGAAGATAACGCCTGTCCGATGCAGAACCGCCAATGATAGATAACACAGGGCTATGGAGCCGCATATGAGCCAACGGTCTGCTGCGGGCAAGGCTAGATGCGTATCGCTGGTAACGACATGTTCCACCCCCACGCCCGTGGCGGCTAAACCGATCACCAGAGGCAAATGGATGTATAGCCAGACTTGCAGAATTTTGATTCGGCCTGAGGTCCGGGCAGTTTCTAGAGCTGAGCCTTCAACGTTCTCAAAATAGATCCACCAGAGACTAAACGCAGTCATGAAGCCGAATATCGCCGTAACAGCGCTGACGCCGCTCCACTGCATTTCGGAGACGCCATTGACAACTGCAATCACCGCTTCACCCAGCACAATGATGGTAAACAGGCCAAAGCGCTCAGGCAAATGTTCCGGATGCGGCGGTAGTTGACGCTGGATATGGGTAATGGCCAGGGGGGCGGCGAAATCAATCGCCAGGCCCACAGCCCAGAGAATGAACCGGAAGGGCGGCGGCGTCAAGACGGATATTACCCAGAGCAAAGCCCCGATTGAAAATCCTTTGGCATATTGATTGGTTAACTGTCGAGCCTCCGGCACAAACCATCCGGCCACCAAGTATTCGAACACCAGGACAGCTCTGGCGGCGGCGTAGGATAGGGCGAAGCCGACAGAGGTTTCACCTAAGCCATGATGGATATTGACGGCCATTGATGCGACGGCGAGCATCTGCAGTCCCATTAACAGCCGCCGGATCACATTATCGGTATCAAAGCGGTTGGCGTAGAAGGTGGCGCCAATCCAGGCCCACCAAACGGGGACAAATAAAGCTGCAAAGCTCGAGAATCCTATCCAGGAGATATCTTTGCTGAGGTTGTCGGCCAGTTGGGAGATGGCTACTACAAACACCAGGTCGTAAAACAACTCCAGCCAGGTGGCATGGCGATGTTCTGTTTCGTTTCTTTCTCCAACCCGCAGGCGCGGAGGTTGCAACCAAGTTTTCATAGATTTTCTGGCCCCGATCGCTGCGTACGGTTTACTCAGGTTTCTTAGGAATGACGTTAGCTTGACTCTTTAGAAATTATTAACAATTTCTCGAGCAATTGGGGGCGATGCGATCGCAAATTGTCTATGAACTCATACAATATCTGTCGCCATCATCTTGAAATTGCTGGCTGGCGCCAGGATAACCCCTCGACGAGAGGGCTTGATAGGCTGTTGATGGGCCAGCGTTAGGCGAAAGCGAGCAAGGATCGTCGCAATCACCAGCTTCATTTCAAACTGGGCGAAGGCCATACCGATGCAAAGACGATCGCCGCCGCCAAAGGGAAGATATTCATAGGGTGAGAACTGATGCTCTAGAAATCGCTCGGGACGGAACTGATCGGCATCTGGATAGAGGTCTGGCCGTTGATGGGTGAGGTAAATACAAGGCGCTAGAGACGTTCCGGGTTCAAACTCATGGCCCATCACGCGCAAGCGACTTTGGGTAATACGGCCAAAGGTGATTGGGGCAACCGGACGGATCCGTAGAGTCTCTTTACAGACAGCAGTGAGATAGGGCAACCGGGTAAGCGCAATAGGGGCCGTACTCTCCTGATCCAAGTTTAGTTCCATCAGCAGTTTGTCGAGCACCCCTGGCGTGCTGTGAATCCAGTAAAATGCCCAGGCTAGAGCAAAAGCGGTGGTTTCATTCCCTGCCAATAGCATGGTGAGCAGTTCATCGCGCAATTCCTCGTCTGTCATGGGCTGTCCGGTTTCGTCACGGGCGGACAATAACAGTGTTAAAATATCGTTCCGATCCGGATCGGCATGCGATCGCCGCTCGTCAATTAACTGATAGAGGAGTTGATCAATCTGCGATCGCTGCCTCAAAAAGTGTCCCCAAGGACTCCAAGCCCCCCAATTCTGCTGGAGTTGAGAGATAAAGAGTAAGCTGGCTTTTAAGGGTGAGGCGGTCGATTCCAGCAAATCTTTGAGCAACGGCTTCAATTCATCGTAGACTTTACCTTCTTCTATACCGAAAATAGCTCGCATAATCACCTGCAATGTAATTTCTTGCATAGTCGGCAAAACTGCAAAAGATTGCCCCATCGACCAATGTGAGGTCACCTGTTCAGTAATCTGGCAGATCAGTTGACCATAGGCCCGCATCCGCTCTCCGTGGAAGGGGGGCATAAGCAATTGACGCTGGCGCTGATGTGCGGCTCCATCCAACAGGAAAATCGAGTGAGCGCCTACCAAAGGCCGCAAAATTTTGTTCGACTCAGCCACCTGGAATTGATTGGGACCAGCGGTCAGGATGTCTTTAATCGCTTGGGGATGACTAAAGAACACGATGGGCTTAAATCCCCAAAATCGAATGGTGAAGCAATCGCCATACTGACGCTTGCAATCCTCCATAAAGGAAAAAGGGCGAATCAGCCAATGCAGTGATTGAATAAATGGCGGACTCTGGGGACCTGCCGGTAGTTTCTGGGCAACGGTTGGTACGAGGGTTGTCATGGGATAGCGCTCCTTATTTCTCCACTAGCCGTTCTTCTATCATCGATTCAATAACGGCATTGGTGGGTATGGGTTGGCCTGGTTGATTCAGCCAGCTTCACAGTTGGCTGACTAGAGCATGGCGGTCAACTGGCTTTTGTTGCTTGGTGTTCAGGGCTTGAACCAGGGTTTCTAAAAGTGCAAGTTTCTTCGCCGACAGTTGACAGCTCGCTTGCTGCAGTTCTTGTAGAGTCACAAAGAGCGCACTTTAAGAAGAGTCTTTCTTCTGTTCTAGCAGAATTCTAAAAACAAAATCTGGGCAGAGCTTGCGCGATCGCGTTTGCACGTTGAGAACTATAGCGGGTTTCATTGGCATTGACTACACCCTACACCGAATGACCCTGAAATAAGCCATGTGGGCAATGCCTGGGTTGTTCAGTTTGCTAGATTTACCGTTCTAGAAGTTCATGCAGATTATAGGACGGTTATTGTATTGTGAACTGCCCCATTCAGCAGAGACTTATCAAGTCTGATCAGAATTA
>JAKSDM010000742.1 GCA_022360135.1 Pseudanabaenales cyanobacterium
CCCTCAATCTGTCTGGCGGGAAATAGTCCAGATCGCCGACGAAAACTATGAACCTGGTAAGTTCACGACCTTCCCAGCCTATGAGTGGACTTCTCAGGGGCCGGACGAGACTCAAAACCTACACCGAAACATTATCTTCCGAAGCTCAGATGCGGTTCCTGAACTTCCCTTTACCAGTTTTGACTCCAACAAGCCAGAAGAGCTGTGGAACTTTATGGACGGGCTACGGGAAAAAGGCATTACCTTACTGGCGATTCCTCACAACTCCAATGTTAGCGACGGGTTGATGTTCCCGATGGAGGACTCCTACGGTAATCCCCTATCCAAGGAATATGCCGAGCAGCGGATGCGCAATGAACCAGTTGTTGAGGTGACTCAGGTTAAAGGCACTTCCGAGACCCATCCCCTGCTGTCAGATACCGACGAATTCGCCAATTTCGAGATTGCCGACTTCACACTCATTCCCAGTATCACAAGTGATTTTTCGGACGGTTCATTACCAGATATAATACCTATAATTGATGGTACGAACCAGCTGAAGGGCAGCTACCTTCGTGATGCCTACAAGACAGGGCTGGTGTTTGAAGAAAGTATCGGTTCAAACCCTTACAAGTTTGGGATCACCGCCGGCACGGACACCCACAATTCCGGCGCTCCTATTGAAGAAGACAACTACTTCGGTAAGCTTGGTCTGGTAGATGGCTCCCCAGAAGCCCGACTGCAAAGTGAAGGGGAGCTGGCGGATATCATCAGAACTTGGGGAGCTTCGGGCGTCGCCGCCGTTTGGGCGGAAGCAAACACTCGCGAGGCCATTTACGACGCCATGGCTCGGAAGGAATCCTTTGGCACTACGGGGCCTCGCATCCGGGTTCGCTTTTTTGGCGGCTGGGGCTACACCAATGACGACGCCGAAAGCAAAGATTTTGTCGCCATTGGCTATAAGAAAGGGGCGCCCATGGGCGGAGACTTGGCAGTCCAGCCTGACGCGGCCAAAGCTCCCACCTTTATAGCGGCGGCGATGAAAGACCCTAACACCGCTAACCTGGACCGCATTCAAATCGTCAAAGGCTGGTCGAAGAATGGGCAGAGCTACGAGAAGGTCTACGATGTGGCTTTGGCTGACGGCCGTAAGGTCGATCCTGAAACTGGCAAAGCGCCCCCAGTTGGAAACACCGTAGACATTACCAAGGCTACCTACAAAAACACTATCGGTGATGCTCAGTTGTTCGCCTTCTGGAGCGATCCTGACTTTGACCCCGAAGCCCGCGCCTTTTACTACGCCCGGGTGCTGGAAATCCCCACCCCTCGCTGGAGCACTTATGACGCATTGAAGTTGGGCATTCCCATTCCTGCAGACTTACCCGCCACCATCCAAGAGCGGGCCTACACCTCCCCCATCTGGTACACCCCCAGTGAAGACCTGTTGGCGAAGGTGCGCCAGGAATGCATGACCGTGGCCAGCCTCAAGACCCAAGGCGCCAAAGAACTCTCCACCCGTGAGCTTGAGACTCTGATCGTCAATTAGCGCGTGAAGCCAAAAATATCGTTCAGGGTTGCGCATAGTTTTGGCTTTGGACTAGCGTGTTTAGGATAATAAAGGACGAAGACCATGGATGAACAATCCACCTCCCCAAAAAACGCCTTCGCCCCTGCGGCGCCAGACGCCGAGACCCCAGACTCCGCTAACAGTCATGCATCCGATGGTCACGATGTGGTCATAGTCACTCTGCCCCCTGCCCCCCATTCCTCCCATCACTACCCTCACGACGACACCCACCACACCCACGGCGCCATCGATCCTGAAATTGCCGCCTCCACCCGAGGCTTATGGGCAGTCAAATGGTCCTTCATTGGCCTGATGCTGACTGCAGCGGTACAGATCATCGTATTTGTGCTATCAGATAGCGTCGCACTGTTGGCCGACCTGATTCATAACGTGGCCGACGCCTCGACAGCCATCCCCCTTGGGTTGGCCTTTTTGGTTGGGCGCTGGAAACCCACTCAGCGTTTTTCCTACGGCTATGGTCGGGCGGAAGATCTGGCGGGGGTTGCTGTAGTGGCCATGATTACCTTTAGTGCTCTAGTGACCGGCTATGAGTCCATTGAAAGAGTGTTTCATCCGCAACCGCTTACTCATCTGGGGGCTCTGGCTCTGGCTGGACTGATTGGCTTTCTGGGTAACTGGGCGGTCTCCCTTTTCCGGATTCGAGTGGGTAAAGAAATTGGCAGCGCCGCCCTCATTGCTGATGGGCATCACGCCCGAGCCGATAGTCTGATCAGCATCGCTGTCGTCATCGGAGCCTTAGGCGTCTGGCTCGGTTATTCCCAAGCCGATCCTATTGTCGGTCTGTTGATTACAGCAATGCTGTTTCGGATTGTCTGGGAAACGGCCCAAGCCATGCTGGTGCGAATACTAGATGGGGTTAATCCGGAAGTGATTGATGAAATCAATCATGCTGTAGAACATGTGATTGATGTTCAAGCTTTGAACAGTGTGCGGGCGCGCTGGTTAGGCCATCGGTTGTATGCGGAGGTGGCGATCGCCGTTGCGCCAGATCTCTCTATTGCCGCTGGCGAAGACATCGCTGCCCGGGTCAGAGCCCAACTACAAGAACACATCCCTTACCTGGCCCATGCGATCGTGCAAGTTCAGCCCAGTGAAGTTTAACAAGGGGTCTGAGTACACCCTACACCCTACACCCCGCACCCCGCCTTCACGAGATGTATTCAACCCAAGTGAGAATTGCTATAGATGGCTGACCTGGTTTCAAACCGAGCTAGCCGCCCCCAAAGGTAGGTTAGCCTCGTTTCAAACCGGGCTAGCCGCCCCCAAAGGTAGGCTGGCCTCGTTTCAAACCGGGCTGACTGCCCCCCAAAGGTAGGCTGGCTTCGTTTCAAACCGGGCTGACTGCCCTCCAAAGGTAGGCTGGCTTCGTTTCAAACCGGGCTGACTGCCCCCCAAAGGTAGGTTGACCTCGTTTCAAACCGGGCTGGCCGCCCCCCAAGGGTAGGTTGACCTGGTTTCAAACCGGGCTGGCCGCCCTCCAAGGGTAGGCTGACCTGGTTACAACCCAAGCTGGCTGCCCAAAAAATAAGGCTGGCTTCATCAGAAACGAAGCCAGCCAGTATAGAAGGGTGAATGAAACGCTACCAAACCGCTTAACTAGTAGGCGAAGGATTGGCGACCGGCGATCGCCCCCGGTTGGGCTGCTGGGCGAACCGCTGACCCATCTCATCGACTAAATTATCTAACCCGGCCACTGTGCCGTTGGCCTTGGCGTAGCGGTACACTTCCAGCGCCGCTGCATAGGCTTCACTCCCGGCGGCCACCGCCGTATCGTCGATCAGCTCTCGCAGGTGGGTCAAGGCCAATAATATGGGTTGCAAGGATTCGAACAGCTCTAAATCCCGCCGCATTTCGTCGAGGTCAAAGGAGCGGGGCAAAAAGTCAGGATTTAGCGTAGCGATTTCCAGGGCTTTACGGGCAAAGGCGAGGTTGCGATCGCCCAACCTCGCCATCGAGCGCCGTTCTTCCGGCCCCACGTCAATCAAAAATGGCAACTGTTGGTTGATCTGATCGATGGACGCCATCACTGCTTCTTTGTCAGCAGTGGTGAAGGCGGCGCTAATTCGGTTGACAGGCATGGTGGTATAGCCCCCTCATGATTTTTGCCTCCATAAAGTGCCCCTTTGCCCTGGAAGAATTTCAACCGCTAGGGATGTCGCAATCCAAACTGGCGTAAAAAGTACCCCTGAGGGTAATACCATCAGACGACGCTAGGATGCTAAAACCCCATCAGGGGAATTGTGGGCGTCGCGATTCTTACCTTGGCTTGAATGCCTATCGGCAAGGTGGGGTGTAGGATGTGGGGTGTAAGGTATGGGATGTCGTCAATGCCATTAAAAACGGCTATATAGCCGCCAAATCTCACCCGCCAACACCCCTAAAAGCTCTCCGACTAAAACATCCCTCCCCCCATCCTCCCCATCCCCCTATCCCCCCCCTCCCCCCATCCCCATCCCCCCCATCCAAAATCCAAAATCCCCAATCCAAAATCCCTCCATGCCCCCCTCCCCCACAAAGCTCATCGCCGCCGCCTTCCTGGCCGGGTTTGGCGTCACCGCCGCCCCGGCATTGGCCCAGGGTGACACCGCCCCGGCGGCAAGGCTGCTGCAGGGGACAGAGGGATGGGAAAGATTAACCCAGCCATTGCCTGAAGACTGGCGGACACTCAGGTTAGCCCAGGCAGACCCCACCGACGCCCGCCAGACAGAAGCCGACCAATTGCTGGAGCAGGGGAGACAGCAATTTCGAGTCAGTCAGTTTCGAGCGGCGCTGCAGTCTTGGCAAGCAGCCTTGGAGATCTATCGGGAACTTGGAGATCAGGCTGGGGAAGGCAAAACCCTGAACAACATTGGTCTTGTCTACCAAAATCTGGGGGACTATGACTATCCCCAGGCGCTGGACACCTATCAGCAATCCTTAGCCATCACACGCGAAATCGGCGATCGCGCCACTGAAGGCAAAACCCTGAACAACATTGGCAGTGTCCACCTATTGTTGGGGAACTATCCCCAGGCGCTGGACTATTATCAGCAATCCTTAGCCATCACACGCGAAATCGGCGATCGTGCCACTGAAGCCGAAACCCTGGGCAACATTGGCCTTGTCTACGATAATCTGGGGGACTATCCCCAGGCGCTGGAGTACTATCAGCAATCTTTAGCCATCATACGCGACATCGGCGAAGCCTTTGGCACGAGCGAAGCTCTACGCGTCGGGGAAGGCGCAACCCTGGACAACATTGGCATTGTCCACCAAAATCTGGGGGACTATCCCCAGGCGCTAGACTACCATCAGCAAGCCTTAGCCATCTTTCGCGACATCGGCGATCGCTTCGCCGAAGCTAAAACTCTCTTCAATCTTGGCAGTGTGAGTGTCAGCCTAAACCAAGACGAGCAAGCGCTTGCCTACTACCAACAGAGCCTATCAATCCACCAAGAGATTGGCGATTATGCCGGTCAAGCTTTCGCGCTTTGGGGGATTGCTCAAATTGATGAGCGCTCAGGGGACTATTCCAGCGCCCTCACCACCTATCAGCAGGGACTCGCCATTAGCCGCGAAGTCGGGAGGCAAGCAGAGGAAGCGGCAATCCTGAATCGCTTGGGGGCGGTGTTCGAAGCGCAGGGTCAGCCTGAGTTGGCGATTGTGTTCTATAAAGAGGCGATTAATACCTACGAACTCATTCGTGAGCGCAATCAGGCCCTAGAGCAAAGTCTGCAAACGTCCTACACGGAAACGATTGAAGATATCTATCGCCATCTGGCCCAACTGTTGTTGCAACACGATCGCATTCTGGAAGCGCAGCGGGTGTTGGATTTGCTTAAGGTGCAGGAATTGGATCACTATTTGCGGGGGGTGCGCACTAACACCAACACTCAGGCCGGGGCGGAGCTGGCGCCGCCAGAGACCGTGATCGCCAGCGCCCACAGTGACTTGATCGATCGGGCGATCCAAAACGGTAAGCGCTTAGCGGAATTGGAAGATCCTAGCGTGACGTTGACGGAGGCTGACCTGGATGAATTAGGAGCGTTGCAGGCCGAGCAACGGCGAATCTTACAGGCGTTTAATCGGTTTAAGGACAGTGAGCTGGTGCAGACGCAAATCGCCCTGCTCAGTCCAGAAGAGCGCAGCCGCCATGTGCAGTTGGGTCAACTCGCCGCTCTGCAAGACAATCTGGGCCAGATTCCCCAGGGGGCGGTGCTGCTCTATCCTCTGATTCTCAACGATACCTTAGAACTGGTGGTCACCTCTCCCTATGCGCCCCCGATTCATCGCACCGTCCACGTCTCTCGCCCGGAACTCAATCAAGCGGTGCATGCCTTCCGCTATGCCCTGGAAGAACCCACCCGCGACGCCATCGCTCCCGCCCAGAAACTCTATTCCTGGCTAATTGAGCCGATTGCGGCGGACCTGGAAGCGGCTGGAGTCAACACGGTTATCTACGCCCCGGATCGCTCACTCCGCTACATTCCCCTAGCGGCGCTCCACGATGGCGATCGCTGGCTGGCGGAACGGTTCCGCATTAACCACATCACCGCCGCCAGCCTCACCGACCTCAACACTCGGCCCAATCCCCAAACCAGCATTCTGGCGGGCGCTCTGACCGAAGGCCCCGTCACCGTCACGATGGGTGAAGACGCCTTCCGGTTCAACTTACTAGAGTATGCGGATGATGAAGTTGAGGAGATCGCCGCCCTTTCCCCAGACGCTACTCCTTTGCTTGACACCGACTTTAACCGAGACCGCATCGAGCGAGACGCCAACCGCTACACCATTCTGCACCTGGCCACCCATGCCAAGTTTTTGGTGGGGAGCCCAGAGGATTCCTTCATTCTCTTCAGCAACCGTGAACTCTGGACTTTGGAGGACTTCAAGCAGGGCCTGTTCACCCTGACTCGGGTCGATCTGGTGGTGCTCAGCGCTTGTGAAACGGGGGTGGACAACACCTTCGGCAACGGCGAAGAAATCCTTGGCTTTGGCTATCTGATGCAGCAAGCGGGGGCGCGAGCGGCGATGGCCTCGCTGTGGGCAGTGGATGACGGCGGCACCCAGTTGTTGATGACTGAGTTTTACGACGGACTGGTGCGCGGCGACCTCAGCAAGGTGGAGGCGCTGCGTCAGGCTCAGATAGCTTTGATTCGGGCGGGGGAGGCGGGCGATCGCGGCGGCTTTGAGCTGGCGAATTCAGAGATTGCCGCTGATACCCTGAGCCATCCATACTACTGGGCGCCGTTTATTTTGATTGGCAATGGGCTGTAAGGGATTTTGGATTTTGGATTTTGGATTTTGGATGGGGGGGTGGATGAGGGGATGGGGGGATGGGATCGGGCTAGCCGCCATAATAGAAATAGAAAGTAAGCAGTATTCGGTCGATCGCGATGACCTTTACCCAATCCGGCGCTAACTCAGCCAATACCCCTCGGAACCCTCGCCATCCGCTGCCGACGATGTATGATTTGCCGAGTGAATTTCCTGAGGAGCCCGGTTTGCCCGACGTTTTTCATGACTTACAACCTGAGTTATTAAGCGCCACCCTCAGACTGCAAGACTATGCCGCGAATGACTGGTTTACCGGCTCGGATTTGAACGTCTATTACGACCCCAAGCACACCCTCTGGCATAAGCGCCCTGATTGGTTTTTAGCGGTGGGCGTCCCCTACCTGTACGAGAATCGGGATATGCGGCTAAGCTACGTCACTTGGCAAGAGGCCGCCAATCCTTATGTCATCATCGAGCTACTGTCTCCAGGCACTGAGGCGGAAGATTTAGGCCAAACCCCAACTCAGCCAGAAGCCCCACCCACAAAGTGGACGGTCTATGAACAAATTCTGCAGGTTCCTTACTATGGGGTGTTCGATCGCTACACCGATCGCCTTCGGTTCTTTAAGTTAGAAGCGGGTCGATATCAAGAGCAGTTTTTACCCCAGAATCGGCTTTGGATACCGGAGTTAAAGATCGGGTTAGGACTTTGGCAAGGAACTTACCAGCAAATTGAGCGACTCTGGTTACGCTGGTGCGATGCCGATGGCCAATGGTTACTGACGGATGCTGAACTGGCGGTCCAACACGCCGAAGCGGAACGTCAACGCGCCGAAGCGGAACGGCGGCGAGCAAATACAGCCGAGGCGGAATTGATGGCGCTGAAGGCGCGCTTAAGGGCTCAAGGCATTAATCCTGAAGATTTCTAGAGGAACGAAATCCAACAAGTCAAATCTGCTGGCGCTGTTGTTGGGTTTTGCATCACTCAATCCACCCTACGTAACTTCTAAACTCTCCTAAGCAGTTTCGCAGGCAGAGCCGGGAACCAGGAAAGGCGGACCCATAAATCACTCAAAAGTACCCTTGAGGGTAATACCATCAGATGACGGCGGAATGCTAAAACCCTATCAGGGGAATTGTGGGCGCCGCGATTCTTAACCTTGGCTTGAATGCATCTCGGCAAGGTGGGGTGTAGGTTGTAGGGTATAGGGTATGGGATATCGTCAATGCCATTAAAAACCGCAATATAGCCGCCACCAAACTTCACCCCCCAACCCCCTAAAAGCTCTCCGACTAAAACACCCCTCCCCCCCTCCCCCTCCACCAATCCAAAATCCAAAATCCCCAATCCAAAATCCCTCCCCCCATGCCTCCACTCCCCGCAAAACTCATCGCCGC
This sequence comes from Pseudanabaenales cyanobacterium, assembly GCA_022360135.1. Lineage (GTDB taxonomy): Bacteria > Cyanobacteriota > Cyanobacteriia > Phormidesmidales > Phormidesmidaceae > JAKSDM01. The sequence goes on from JAKSDM010000742.1 coordinate 8,222, forward strand.
CGCCTTACTGGCCGGGTTTGGCGTCACCGCCGCTCCGGCATTGGCTCAGGGTTCCGCCGCCCAGGAAGCAAGGCTGCTGCAGGCGACAGGGGGATGGGAAAGAACAACCCAGCCGTTGCCAGAAGACTGGCGGACACTCCAGCTAGCCCAGGCAGACCCCACCGATGCCCGCCAGACAGAAGCCGACCAATTGCTGGAGCGGGGGGAACAGCAATATGGAGTCAGTCAGTTTCGAGAGGCGTTGCAGTCTTGGCAAGCAGCCTTGGCGATCTATCGGGAACTTGGCGATCGCGCCGGGGAAGGCATGACCCTGAAAAACATTGGCAATGTCTACGTCAATCTGGGGGACTATCCCCAGGTGCTGGAGTACTATCAGCAATCCTTAGCCATCACTCGCGACATCGGCGATCGCGCCACCGAAGGCAAAATCCTGAACAACATTGGCATTGTCTACAAAAATCTAGGCGACTATCCCCAGGCGCTGGAGTACTATCAGCAATCCTTAGCCATCACTCGCGACATCGGCGATCGCGCCGGGGAAAGCAAAACTCTGAACAACATTGGCCTTGTCTACGATAATCTGGGGAACTATCCCC
>JAKSDM010000781.1 GCA_022360135.1 Pseudanabaenales cyanobacterium
AAGCGCAGGCAGAAGCAATGACCCTTGTGAGTGCAGATTTAGCATTTAGTCAATATGAAGTCTCTTTACTTTGGGCAGCGAGTTCCTAACGCTGAAAAGCTCCGACTCAGCACAAGTTGGGTAGGCGCGTTCTTGCATGGATAATGGCTATTTCACGACCAAGATGCTAATGGACTGTCTAGGGTTAGGCCACGACGCTTTTTATTTCTGTAGCGGCAGTTGAACGTGAAAGGTACTGCCTTGGCCCACTGCGCTCGTTGCCGTGATCTGCCCACCGTGAGCATGAATCACTTGTTGCGCAATCGACAGGCCGAGTCCGAATCCGCCTGTATGACGGGATCGCGCTGCATCGACACGATAAAATCGGTCAAAAATGTGGGGCAAATCCGCTTCTGGAATACCGACACCGTCATCTTCAACCTGAATCAGCACATGATGGGTTTGAACTTGGAGGCGGAGCTGAACGACGCCGCTATCTTTTGTATATTTGAAGGCATTGTCCAATAGATTGGTCAGGGCTCGGCGCAGAAGCTGCGGATTAGCTTTGACCATAGCGATGTGTGGCTGAATGTCGTGAATAAATTTGCGATTCCGCCGGAATGCGTGGGCTGCGCCATAATCAACCAGAGGCGTGAGAAGTTCCCGTACGCTAATCCGTTCGTTGAGAGCTGCTCCGGCGATAGGACCGTCATGGCGGGCCAAAAATAAGAGGTCATCGATCAGCTCACTCATTGCCTTGGCTGCGGTCTCGATCTCTTTAACGCAGTCCGCTTGAGAACTTGCCTGAATATTGGGGATAAGCGCAACCTGGGCATTGCTGAGGATGGCGGCCAACGGACTGCGCAATTCGTGGGAGGCGTCAGCTGTGAATCGTTGTAGGCGATCGTAGGATTGTCGGATGGGTTGCATGGCGACGCCGCCTAAAATCCATCCGGTTAGGCCAATGACGCCAAGGGTTACAGGAACACTCAGAGTCAAGACGACGAGCAACCGGTTGAGGTCAGTCTGTAGGGGGTCTAACGGGGTTGCAGCTTGAAGATATCCGACGATGCGGTTGTTATATTTAATCGGAGCTGTCAGTTGACGAAGAACCTGATTTTCCGAACCAGCACTGGCTGCAAAGGTGTCGATATGAATTGTCTGAAAGCGTTTTTTTGAGGTTAAAACCTGTCGACGATTAGGCGTGAGTCCAACGAACTGAACCAACCTTCCATCAATACCATACCACCGGAGGTAGACTAATTCGTTCTGCGGGGGTAGAGCATTCTTACCGATCAGAGTTGACCCCTTCTCTATGTCTAATAGCCAGTCTCCCTGCTCCGGACGGTAGTAGGCTCGATTTTCGGCTCCCTTAACTGTCGCGTACAAATCGTCATCGAAGGCTCTGAGTCTGTCTTCAGCTTCGAAGGTATAGATCACGCCGGTAAACACAATCAAGATACTCCCCATTGAAAGGGCAAACCAGTAAGCCAGATTGAGTCGGCTGCGATTGAACATTGCGTTTAAGCTTAACCCCCTACGAAATTTTTTCAGGGATTTTGAGGCGATAGCCCATGCCGTAAACTGTCTCCAGCCAGCTTTTGGCGTCCAGTTCATCCAACCGCTGCCGCAGCCGCCAAATGAGCGCCGTCACAGCATTACTTTCCGGTTCAGTTCCCCAAGTCCACAGCGTTTGTTCGATATTATCGCGAGTGATGACTTGGCCTGATCGCCGCATCAGGTACTCCATCAAATGGAATTCGCGGCTGGAGAGACGAATGCGTGTCTGCTGGCGCTCTAGTGTGAGGGTTGAAACATGGAGATTCAGGTCGCCCAAGCTGAGGAGATCACCATGCCATTGGGGCGATCGCCGACCCAGCGCTCGCACCCTAGCCAGCAGTTCTGGGATGTCCACAGGCTTCACCAAATAGTCATCGGCTCCAGCATCCAAACCCATCACTTTGTCTTTAGTTGTATCCTTGGCCGTCAGCATTAACACGGGCGCTATTTTGCCTAGGGCTCTGTACTGCTGACACAAAGACACACCACTGACCATGGGCAACATCCAGTCTAGAATTAATAGATCGTAGTCCTTGTTGCTGATCAGCCATTGAGCTTCTTGAGCGTCCTCGACACCGTCGACTAAATGGCCTGATTCGGAAAGGGCGATGCGTAGCGGTCGGAGTTGGGCGGGGTCATCTTCAACCAGCAGGATAATCATTGGTAATATCCCAATACATGCAAATAGAGCTTACGGCTTTCTAGTTTGGGCTGAACATATAACAGAAATATGATGTCTCCAATTGTCGAATATAATCAACCAATTGGGAGTCAAAAATCATCAACTTGCGAAAACTACGCCATCTCTGGCTATTGAATTTGAGGGTGCTGCGGTTCTGGCTATCGCTGCTGGTGCTGGGGTTTGCCTTTTGGACCATCGGCCAGCTAATGACGCTGCGAATTCTGGGGCGCACTTATCAGACCTCACACTATTTCATCACCGATGTCCAGCCCGAAGACATCGCACAACGGTCGATCGCTGCCATCAAGGTGGAAATCTGTAATGAATCCGGCGCCTCGGAGGCCAAGATTATTTCCGATGAACCAAGCTTGCGTTCCCGCAAGCTTCGGTTTTCCCTCACCGCGCCTGAGGATATTGAGCAGGCGATAGCAAAAGAGCTCGATATGCCTCTGCAAGAAGTCAACAGCCTGGCTTACCATAAGGTACACAATCATTACTGTGGCTTTCGGAATTACTCCGGCCAGAATTTCCGGAATTCCCACTAGTAGGCCATTTGTCATAAACATCGCCATTTCTCAAGTAACGAGGGTGGCGATGGATAAGATATCGGATACAAGCTCCTGAAGCACTTACGTGACGCCGTTTTCCTATGCGTGCCTGTTGCCGCCGCTGAGCCCACTTTCCACCCCATTCAAAAATGAGTTGGATACTGATTCCAAACACGAGTAACGACTTCAAAGCTGCTGAATCATTCGCTGACTCATGATATCTGCACTGGGTTCCATTGCCTGATAGCGATCGCGAAACGTATCCGGTAAGCCATATAAATCCGACTCAATCACCTGAAAGCGGCAATCGAGTAAATCAAACCCTCATGCCTTAGCTCCAACCAGTTCGCCCGCGTTCTCCAAAAAGGTGGACCGCAACTGTGCTTCATTGGCGGCAGTTGCAATTTTTTCAATTAAAGGCGCAAACTTCATCAACTTATATCCAGTTGGGGACTTGGCGAGCAGGGTCTAAATGTCTATCTTAGAGCTGATTTGTTTATGGTAATGGTGTTGGAGCCTGTATTTACTATGGAATGACAGGTCTTCTCTAGGGGGGTTAGTAAATCAAACTCTTCAAACAATCTGTGTAAACCTGATCTTTCGGGCTCTCAGAGAGGGGATTAACGTAAATTTTGACCAACTCGAGCAACAGCTCAGGTCGACAATGGCATAGTTTTGGAGAGTGGCCACTACTGCAATTCTCGGCGGATCCCACGGTTTGCACCTGTTAATCGATATACTTCCAAGTATCGGCGCCGTCGAAGGTTCGCACTTTGACGCCCTCAATGTCCTCAGGCGACATCATACGCGCGTTCACTGCAATTCGGCTATCGTCAGACTTCTCCATGCTTTCGTAGTGAGTCAGACAACCACAAGTATTGTAGTGAAAGAACGCAATGACTTTATCGTTCTAGACGTATGCCGTCTCGGCGTCTGGCGCGCTCAAAACGCGAGCCGTCTGACGGGTACAATACGCCCAGAGTGCGCCATATCTTCGACAGATCGAGCAGGTGCATTGAGTGAGAGTCTCCGGCTTCTTCGAAATCTCCACCTGTATGGCTCCGCAATGACAAGATGCAGTTAACATTGGCTACTCAGCCCCACTTTGGTGCATAACGCTTCGATTGACCAGTGTCAAATGGCTATTCAATTCTAACCAAAACTCCCCAGTTTATCGGGTGTAACCGGAGGTTAGGCGGCGATCTCAGTAGTAGAAGAAACTATTTCAGTTCTATGCAGCAACAAGGCTGGGTTGACGCCAGGAAGCCCAGCCTTGTATATGGGAGGCGATCTTCCAATACAGCCTTCCATCCGGTAATCTGACCTCAAGAACAAATCTCAGCGGAGTGACTCTGGACCCAGAGTAAAGTCTAAAGAGCTAGTTATGTAAATAATGAACCTCCCCTTATTCTAACCGTTGTCGTTCCAGCAAACTGAACAGTA
>JAKSDM010000707.1 GCA_022360135.1 Pseudanabaenales cyanobacterium
GGTCAAAGCTGTAGAAGGCGTTGTGCCCGATGAGCATCACGCCCGGGCCTTCCGGAACGTGGCTGTAGTCGGCGACGTCGATGAGCTGGTCGTCCAGTTTTTGGTCCTGAATCCAAGAGTGGAACACGTTGATCGCGTCCTCCTTCGAGACTTCCGGACCCTTGAGGAAGATCTTGACGTTGACGTGTTGAACGGCGGCTTGAGTGGCTTCCATGAAATGATCGGTCGTGAAACTTAGAGAGCCGGGGCTTGCTGCTCGCTCATGCGGGCGTGGCAACTGTGACAGGCCTCGATGAACAGGCCGGCCTCCTCGATGAAGGTGTGCGCCGTGTCCTTCGTGTGAGTTCGGTTCCGGTCTCCGGCGGCGGCGAACAGATAATTCGCGAACTTGGGCCCCGCGAACGGATCGAGGAACAGTCCGGTGTCGAAATACTCGCTTCGAAACAGGTCGACGGCCTTGTCCGTGTCGGCGGGGACGTTCGGCACGCGGACCCGCAGCATTCCCTTCGCGGCGGTGATCATGGCCTCGAACGCCAGTTCCGCCGCCTCGACGGCGTCGCCCTTGTCGAGGAGCAGTTGCGCGTCGAAGACCTGCCGCTCCGCCGCGGTCAGCTCGAACGTGAGCGCCGAGACGACCTCCCCCGCGCACTCGCCGACGCCGATGTCTTCCTTCGTGTATTCGCGCGGGTCGCCCCAATCGCTGTAGAACGACGGGTCCTCCGCGTGACCGGGAATCCGGGTCAGGTCGTTGATCAGTTTCTTGACCTCGCCCTTGCCGATGCGCGCGACGAAGTCCTTGAACTTTTCGCCGTTCTGATGGTCCTTGAGATACGCGGCGGTCAGTCGGTCGACGGTTTCTGGAATGTTCTTGGACGGCACGGCGCCGATGCCCAGTCCGTACGAGCCGCCGTTCTGATCCCACTGCCCGCCGAGCACGACTTGAAAGTGGGGAACCGCGCGCTTGTCATGGATGCGCCCGACGCCGAAGAATCCGAGGTCCGAGACGTGGTGCTGGCCGCAGGAATTGAAGCAGCCGCTGACCTTGATCTTCAGCCCCTTGA
>JAKSDM010000933.1 GCA_022360135.1 Pseudanabaenales cyanobacterium
CCACCAGAAGCACCCATAGCTGATGCAGATCAAAATCCAGGCCAGCACCCCCAAGGAAGTCAATCGCAGGCTATACGCCATGGCTACGACCCCCAGTCCCCAGATGAAGTAAAGTTCATAGACCTGCCCACTCTGATGAAACATCTGGGACATCAATGCTATATTCGCCCCCAAGAGCAGCGCCCCCGTCAGCAATAACCCATGCCCCAATCGTTGCAATCCGGGTTTGAAAGCAGGGCGTCGCCACAGATAAAACCCGGTCGCATTTACCCCCACAAATAAGCTGATCAATAGGAAGACCCGAAACTCCCGTGGCCATTCCTGCCAGTTTGCAGCCACAAATGTAATCATCCCCAGGCCTAGGAGAATTCCGCCTAAACCCAATAGAATCATCACAAAGTGATTGCTGGCCGCTGTTTCGATCTGGCTAAATTGATAGCGTTCGGATAACCGCTGGTAGAGAGAAGCATCAATCAATCCCTCTTGCCACCATTTCTCGGTTTCTTGACGCAACTGACGACGAAATTTTTCTGAGATCATATAGCAATTCTCGCTTGGGTTGAATACATCTCAGTGAAGGCAGGGTGTAGGATATAGGGTAAGGAGTATCCCAATTTCTTATTTGGACGCTTCCAGATCCGTTATGCAAATCGAAGCTCAAGCAGGCTGAAAATCCTGTCTAGCGAGAAATTAAGTCAATTATGTCAAAAGACCAGGAACCCTATCTGGCAAGTGTAGCATTTTCTCAAGCGGCTGAGTTGCAGGCTCAATCATTGCTCTGATGTTAAAGTGTTGAACAATCTGGAGTAAAGTAGGATGCTTTGCTTTAAATCAAAAAAGGATGTGCTTTTGATTTAAAGCAAATCAATCAAGCGACAGGTGATGTGATCGCCGCCTTTTTTTTCTAGCCCGAAGACGACTCAGAGTTTCTTGCGTCATTCCCAAATAAGACGCCAGATGTCCGAGCGAAACGATATCTTCAATATCGGATTGTTCTTGAAGTAAATTATTATATCTTTCAGCGGCTGACTGAGTCTGAAAAGACATCGCTCGGTTCAGTAAATTAGTATAGTAGTACTCTAATAAACGCCGATTTAAATCAACCCAAACAGCATCTTTGTGAGCCAGGTTTTGCAGATCTCCATAGCTAATGGAAAGAAGCTTAGAGTCTTTGATCAGGATCAGGCTGTCTTCGCTCGGCTGGCGATAGACAAAGCTGAAATAGGAAGTTGCAAAATGACCTTCAAAACAAAACCAGCGGGTAACTTCTTTGTCATTGGCTTCGCAAAAAGAACGAATCGCACCTTCTACAACAAAGTAAATATGATTGGATAGTTGCCCTTTTTCCAACAAGAATTTATCTTTGGGCAGCTCTACTGCTTGCACTACTTTACAGAGTTCTTTCTGTTGCTGTGGATTAAGTAGAACAAGTTGATTAAGCCGTTGTAAAAGTATCTTGTACATTGCTCTATGAGCCCTTTCATGGTTTTCTCCCAGCATTCCTATAGAACTGCTGAATTTTGTTAGGCAACCAGGATTTCCGTATAAAATTTGCGCGATCGCGCAGCCTGGATGAAATACCCATGAGATAGGCTGTTAGCCAGAGCTTTTGATTAGCCTTTCAGGCTGCTGCAGTTGGTGGTGGCAGACAAGAGCTGGGGCATCGAGTCCATATCAACGCAAAGTTCTTGAAAATAGGGTTGCACTCCTCTCTTCAGCAGTAGATACATTGGCTGAGGCGATCGGGATTGTTTTTATGATTTTGCCTCGTGTTTGTCATATTTATCTGGTATATCTAAGTTATAGAGATTCTATAATCAGAGGAAAATCAAAGAAACCAAATTAGTATAATACATTCAAAAAAACCTTGCTGACGAGATGCCACAAAAACGCCATTGATTTTGAAAAAGGATTTTGACAAGAAACAGAAAAAGTTCATATCCTATTTTTTGACTAAAGAGTGAATTTTCGCTTTAAATTAAAGCCTCCTATATATTTTTTTGCAAAGCATTTATGTCACAAAAAGAGATTTATATAAGGATATATATAAGCCAGGAAATATCTTAAAATCGCAAGAAATAAACCAAGGCAAGAATTCCAGAGATATCAATACCATTTCTCGGCTGACAATAATTCAGAGAATTTATGGAGTTAAATATTAAAGAAGGAATACGGTATTCTCACTTTTAAAGTATACACTTAAAAAAAGCTTTATTTACTAAAAGTTCATGATGGATTCAGATAATCTAAAACTCATTTCAATAGATTGGTATTACACTAGAAATGTGCATTTAATTCAACAAATCTATATCTAGATTATGTCTAGTTCGAACTGGAAATGACAGTTTTATATCTTCTTTATAGGCATTTAGAAAGATTGCGGACTCAATCTTCAACAGAGAAGTTATGATTGACGACTGATTCAGTTCGTTTCTACCCAGTGGTGTAACGATCAGCGATTTAGAGAAACCAGTTAAGAAATTATATCGCTCGATCCAATTTTCGAATGGGTGCTGCATTAATTGAAAATTTTCTGATAGTCAAGAGGCAAATTAATCCAATACC
>JAKSDM010000945.1 GCA_022360135.1 Pseudanabaenales cyanobacterium
AAAAACTGCTTAAAGCCAACTACATCAGTGGCAGCCGCTTCTGGGTAGCCTTCGACATTATTCCAGATGGAATTTAAACCCTCACTGGCGCGATTGGCGAAGTCATCCAAATAGCTCTCAAAGGAATCATCGTAGTGGGTGATAAACAACAGGCGTTTACCCTGATCGAAGATCACCCAGTGGGCAAAGTGAATGGAGCGAATGTCAGATAATTCCCCTGGCTCAAACAGCTTGCGGGAGGCAAAGTTAGTGAGGAAGAGCACAATCTTGAGCCGCAACAGGCGACCAGCTTTCAGGGTCGAAACCAAATGCAAATGATTGGGACCACTAATATCCTCGGATGTCGCCAGGATACGGGTTTTCTCCAGATCAACCTGCACACCGCTGTATTCACTCACTTGGCGAGGGCGATCGGGCTTACTGAGGATGCGGCCAATGAACCGTAAGATCGTAAGCAGGAATGCCTGAATTTGATTCACAAACCAACCAAGACCCAGTGATTGCCACCAGGGAGACGTTTCAGATGGTAATTGCTTGACCAAACCTTGAAGCTCTAGATCATCAAAAACTTGGTCGATATTGGTTTGATTATCCAGGAGAGTCTCCAATCGCTGGCGAATAGCAATTTTGGTGCGGATACTGCCAACAGTTTCATCTTCAAAGGCGATCGTCACCATTTGGGCCTTCAGGGCATGCTGCTGTAGAAACCCGAGGAGATTGGCTTGACCAGAATACCCCACACACTTATTAAAGATCTCATCAAGGCCCGGACCAATGGTGATCAGCTCCTTAACATAATCCGCCAAGGACCCATCATGGTTACCGCTCAGCAGCAACCGGGGGCCATGATCGGGATCGGTAATGATGGCCAAGCGCAGAAAGTGAGTGGTGAGACTCTGGGGTAACTGGAGATAGAGATTACCCGCTAAATCAGCATTAATTTCGTCCAGAACCTGGCGTAGCGGAGCTTCTTCGCCAGATTTAATCGGCAGAATTACGGTGAATGGTTCTGCTGCCATCTTGCCCTCGACATCAATTTGGATGGACACCCAACCAAAAGCACCGACTAAGAAAGGCGACATTTCCCATTAAGCCGGATTTTGTATCGTGAAGGTGACGATCAAGGTTTTTTTTGATTGAGGCTAGAATCCCTATTATATGAAGGCTTTACCATTCTCTGAATCCAGCCGATACAACTCTTTAAGTCACACTAGGGTTCAACCAATCTGAAACGACCTTGGGAGGGCGATCGTTCAGGGTATACCAGGATAGGATCACTCCAGAAGCAGGTTGACCGTCTCTCCTTCAGTAATGCAACCCGGAGGTGTTGCTTATTTCTGGGATGAATCCCATCTTGCGAATCTGAGTTCATCAATGTTGTATAAGTTTGTTCATCCCTTATTTCAGCAATGCCACTGACATTCGGGACATTGCATGGTGATGCTTCCTCTTATTCCTCCCTTAATTATGCAACGCCGACAACCTCAGTAAATCTTCACTATCAGTGTAGAGTGCTGGAATACAGTATGTTTTCTCCACAGCCTTCTACCCTTTCCCAATCCGACTAAACCGTTCTATCGGCAGCGGTTGAGCCATTGCTTTTTCATAGGTCGCTTCCATCGCGGGCAAAATTCGGCTGGCCTGCCGCGCCACCTCACTTCGATGGATTTCATACTCTGGCAATCTCTCCAACAACTCCGCTAGAATCTCCTGTTCATTCACCGTTAGGACCTGACCGTCTTGCACCACCAATTGACCATTGATAAACACCTTGCGAATAGACTGACCATGCTCGGCGTAAACCAGGTGAATGGGGAGGTCGCCACGGGGAATAAAGCTAGTGGTTTTAAGATCGTAGAGCACGAGATCGGCCTTCATGCCGGGTGCGATCGCCCCCACCTCCTCATGCAACAACGCCGATCGCGCACCGCCATAGGTGGCCCACTTCAACACATCGGCGGCTTTGGGATAGCGGCGGTAGTCGGGATCGGTGACGGAATGCACCTGACCCGCCATCTTGAGGACATCAAACATATTAAACGCGTCATTCGAACTCATGCCGTCAGACCCAAGGGCGACATTTACACCCGCATCCAGCAGCTGACGAATGGGGGCGACGCCGCTACACAGGCGATGGTTACTGACCACATTGTGGATTACCGTTGCGCCCGCCTCAGCAATCAGCTCAATATCTCGATCGGTGAGCCAGACGCCGTGAGCGATCGCC
>JAKSDM010000614.1 GCA_022360135.1 Pseudanabaenales cyanobacterium
AAAAACGGCCGCGAATACGACCTGCACGACATCCGCAAGTTCACCCTCTGGGGCAACCTCATGGCCGGCGGCGCGGGCGTGGAATACTATTTCGGATATCAATTGAAGCAGAACGACCTCGTCGCCGAGGACTGGCGCAGCCGGGACCGCTCGTGGGACTTTTGTCGAATCGCCTTGGATTTCTTCCGGGACCAAGAGATCCCCTTTCACGAGATGACCAACGTCGACGCGCTCGTGGGCAATCCCGACCACGCCAATGACAGATATTGTTTCGCCAAGCCCGGAGAAATCTATCTCGTCTATCTTCCAAACGGCGGGACTTCCGAACTCGACCTGCGGAACGCGTCGGGAAGATTCGCGGTGAGATGGTTCAATCCGCGCGAGGGCGGTCCCGTGCAAAGAGGCTCCGTTCGTCGCGTGCGCGCCGGCGAGGTGGTTTCCCTCGGCGAGGCCCCGTCCGACCGCGAGGAAGACTGGCTTGTCGTGGTGCGTTAACCGTGGACTCCAATTTTCGCGGACACGCAATGGCGCAAGACACGCCCAAATCGACCTTTCGCTCAATAACCGGGTGGATCATCTTCGTCGCGATCGCGGCGCTTGTTTTACCGGTCGCCTCACGGGCGGCGGAACGGCCGAACATTCTCCTGATCATCTCGGACGATCAGGCTTGGACCGACTACTCGTTCATGGGGCATCCCGAGATTCGGACGCCGCGACTCGATCGGCTGGCTTCAGAATCGCTGTTGTTCCCCCGAGGCTACGTGCCCGCCAGCTTGTGCTGCCCGAGCCTCGCGTCGATCGTCACGGGGCTTTTTCCGCATCAACACAAGATCGTCTGCAACGACCCTCCCTACGACGCGACGATGTCGAGACGGGAATTCTATCAAACACAAACCTATCGCGACGGCCGGGAGACGATGTCTCGTTTCATCGAGTCCGTCCCCACGCTCCCGCGCGAGCTGGGCAAGCTTGGATATCTAAGTTTCCAATCGGGAAAGTGGTGGCAGGGGAGTTACTCGCGCGCCGGCTTCACGCACGG
>JAKSDM010000442.1 GCA_022360135.1 Pseudanabaenales cyanobacterium
GAGTCTTTTTCCTCAATTTTGGCGACTCAGGTTTGGCGCTTTCGACGGTTTGGCTTTTACTAGCAGCAAAACTGTCAAGGCTCGCCCAGCAAATAAGAATATCCCATAAAATTGCAGCTGGTGATCGGGTATTGCCAGATAACCTATTAAAAACGCTACACAATCCCCTTGCCAATGCAGCAAAATTGCTGGCCAGAGATTATTTTGTCGCAATACTAGACATGCGAAAGCGACGCCGAAGATAAAAGTGTCGATCAATTGCTCCAACACATCTGGGAAAGCCAACCCGCCCAGGAAATTGACCGAGTGTAGCAAGGAAAACGCCAACGCACTGAGCAAGATAGCTTTACGTAAAGAGAACTGGCCAAGCAATGAATGCAAAGCAATACCACGATACATCAGTTCTTCAGCAATTCCCACCAGCAAGGTGGTAAACGCAATCATGCCAAGGGTGCGCCACTGTTCCGCTCCAAGAGTATGGGTCATCAAATGGCTGATTATCGCGAACCAAATATAGATAATATTGGCTGTCCAGGGCAACGCCCACCACAGTTGGCTCCAGTTGAGTTTCTTAAAACCGACTTCGGGCCATGAGAAAAACTTGACGATGGAGCCCATAGTCAGTAGGGTCAGGATGATTAAAATCCACCAAAGGGTATCCACCATTTCAGCATTACCGTACATGCCGCCATTGATGTGGTGCATGATATACATCCCAACACCCATGATTGCTGTATAGAGTATTGCAAGACCCATGGCAAGCGGGATCTTATTCTTGGAAGACGAAGATTTATCTGTTGCGCGTATCATATTGGTGGCTCACAAGTTATTGAGATAATGGGGTAGCGCTCCGGAAGTAGTGATGAGGTTCAATCCACTGCTAGATGGGCATCATAGTCATAAATGAAGCGTCAAATCGCGCCAATATGATTTGATGACTAAACTGATTTGGTTAGGGTTGAAGACATTTCTTTCGGTTGTTCGTACCTGTTTGAGACAGCAGCCTCTTGGTTGAACAAAAGGGCTTGTTGAGGCGCCCCAATCTCGATGCCATTTTCCTCTAGCGCTTGGCGCACTCGGAAGCGAAATTCCCGTCCTACGGCCCATTGCTGGGCAGGCGCAGTCTGAATCCAAGTCGTGACTGTCATGCCCTCGTGGGAAACCCTGTCAATTCCCAAGACATCAGGAGGAGCCAGCATCTTATCGCGCCAATCGGGATGGTCATAGAATGATTGCGCTACATTCCGTAGCACCCTTAGCGCCTGCTCCGGGTTGGTTTGATAGGCTACATCGATACTGTGATTGACCCGTGACCAGGTTCGGGTCAGATTCTTCACTTCAGTAATCCTGCTATTGGGAATGGTCACCAGCGCCCCATCAACGCTACGCAACTGGGTAACACGTAGATTCAGGTTTTCCACCAACCCTGACACATGACCTAAATTAATCACATCTCCAATGGCAAACTGATCTTCCGCCAAAATCAAACACCCATTCACTAGGTCCCTGACCAAACTTTGGGAACCAAACGAGATGGCTAAACCCAACAGACCTCCAATGGCCAGTACTGAGCGTGTGGAGATCCCCAAAAGACTCAGTCCAACCAAGATGCCTATTCCAACGACGAGTACGGTGATCATCCCTTTGGATGCCCCAGCGATGCTAGAGACACGCAGTTCTCGACGCTGAGCGTCACCGAGGCGGCGAAAATCATTTTCTTGCCATATCGCTTTCAGCCCATCGATCAGGCGGTGACTGATGCGAAGGGCCAAACTGGTAACAAACCAGACAGCTAGCAGCAAGATGGGGATTCCTAACACATCAGAGGTAAACCGAGTCAAAAAAGGGGTCCCCTTCACCAACCAAAACACGCCTACGTACCATGCTACGATCCCTAGCCAAAACAACAGCCATTGCGCCGTCCCCAAAAGCCACAGCTGTCGATCCAAATTGATCGTTTGTTGTAACCTCGTCAAAAAACGAGTCCGTTGTTGAAACAGATTTTCCTCTTGGGGTTCCGGCGGTGTATGTTGCTGAGGATCCGCTGATGAGCTAGACGTTTGAGAGTCTCTGAGCGCTTGTTTACGTCGGCGCAAAACCCGCTGATAACGTCCGACGCCGTACTTAAGCCCCCCTAATATAACTGTTATGACCACTAGCCCCAGTCCTATTCGAAAGACTTTGATCAAAATCTTTTCTATGGTCTCTTCTGAGTAGATTTTGAAACTCTCTTTTAGCTCTTGCTCTAAAATATCTCGCCACTCTTCCGCTAACACGTCGATCGGCCTACCGTGGTAGTCAGCATCAACTTCAGTCACAGATACTAAAATCAGGGGCTTGGTGTACCAATCATCTTTGGCGTTAATGATGGTCACATTGTGCAAACGAGAGACGGTGATTTCAAGTGTCTCCGGGTTCATCGGACGTTCTATGGCGCGCCACAACCGTTCACTCACCTCTTCTGCTCGCCGTTCTACGGCTAGTCCTACGTCTGAGGCATCAATACTACGGTCATACACGGTGGGAGATGCAAGTAAGAACAGTTCTTTCCCATATAGCGGCGAATTGACTGGGGCGACTTCTATATTGCCATAGCGAATCACCTCGTCGGGAGGCTTAGAATCTTCACCTTTGCCACTCATTATAGGTAGAGGGAATTGAGCCACACTTTGGAGGCTACAGGTCATCACTAGGCCTAACGTCAGTACAAAAAGCACGCCTAACCGCAAATAACGTTTAAAGGTTAAGATAAGGTCAGTGATTCGATTAGAGTAAAAAAGCATAAGTACGCATAAAAATGCAAATGTAGTTTAAGCTATTGCCATTCAGTGAATGCAGCTGACTTTATAAAAGGAAACATAACTGAGTTTTTTCATGCCCCACCTACTTCATAGATGAGAAACCTTTCATATTGGCGCTATGGAACTCGTTAACTATATTTTTGACGCCTGAGTTTGCTCAGCATTGCCATTTTTTCCAGTTTACGTCGCGACTGTTTTGCCCCTGCTGAATCCAGTATTTAACTGTGACCTAATCAATAATAGCTCAATATAGCGGGCGCTATATTTTCTCACCGCCTGGGACTTTAGGAGATTTCCAGGAACAAAAATACCAGCACTGCGGTGGGTTACTGGTCTCTATGTGATCGCTGACCTGGCGAATGAATCGACTCAAATCATTTGCACAAGTTGCTGAGTCAGAGAGTTTGTGGTTAGCTCGTCAAACTTGATTTGACGCCGACCATGATGAAATCCATAGCTTCTTGTGCATGTTCATCCAGCATTTTTTTACTCAGCATCCGCCTATTTGGCCAAAGATACTTTAGGTTTTCATGAACCACGAAGTAGAAAGCGCAGGCTCCCACAATGTTGACAGCCGCTTGACGAGGCTCCAGAGCGCGAAATTCACCTGAGGCAACGCCGCGTTGCAGAATGGAAATCAGGCTGTTGAAGACTTTTAACATGCCGATACGTTCATAGTACTTACCCCGATTCTGAATCGCCTCAAGGTGAAGAAGTACGGGTAGATTGGGATTGTCAGCAAGGCGCTGTAGGAGTTCACAAGTCACCTTTTCTAGGGCTGCAGTCGGTGATAGATCTTCGGTATTCAGTTGACTCACCTGGATTAACCCAGCTGTTGCTCGCTCCAGTACGGCCTCATATAGTGCTTCTTTATTGTTGAAGTGATAGAAAATCATGGATTTGGTGACGCCGGTTTGAGCCGCAATCGCTTCAGCCCGTGCGGCAGGAAA
>JAKSDM010000474.1 GCA_022360135.1 Pseudanabaenales cyanobacterium
GCCATTGCCGTGATCGTGATGGTCATGGTCATGGTCGTGATGATCATGGTCGTGATGATTATGACCATGGGCGTCTTCAGTCTCGAAGTATTGATCCGATTCAAACAGCCCCACACTAAGGATCAAGGGCAAAGGAACCTGAGATTGGGTGGTGCGCAAAATTCTGGCCCCTTCCTTCACGTCCCTCAGTTTCACTTCCAGTAAGTCCAGATCGGCTTCATCCACCAGATCAGTTTTGTTGAGTAGGAGAATATCACCATAGGCGATTTGATTATAGGCGGCTTGACTATTAAACAGATCAAGACTGTAATTGGCCGCATCCACAACGGTGACAATGGAATCCAACCGAGTCAGATCTCGCAGCTCGGTGCCTAAGAAAGTGAGGGCGACTGGTAGGGGATCAGCCAACCCAGTGGTTTCGACAACTAAGTAATCGATCCGATCCTGCCGCTCTAGCACCTTATACACCGCATCCAGCAGATCATTATTAATAGTGCAGCAGATACAGCCGTTGTTCAGCTCCACCATCGTGTCATCACTATTATCCGTTGTAATCAGCAACTCATTGTCAATGCCAACCTCACCAAACTCATTCACCAGAACGGCGGTTTTGAGGCCTTCCTGATTGGTCAGGATATGGTTCAATAATGTGGTTTTACCACTCCCCAAAAAGCCTGTGATGATAGTGACGGGAAGACCATGCTTAACGTCATCCATCTGTTTGGGTTCGACGGGTGTGACTACTGATGACATAGCGTAAGTTGCAGAAACATCATGAGGATATGAGGAGATAAATGCGCCTCCTTCCAATTCAATCCCTATTTTAGCGAGGATAGGAGAGATGGGGGAGAGGAAGATAGAGGAGGCAGGGGAGGCAGGGGAGAACAAATCCCAAATCCAAAATTCAGGAGCCGCTGTAGGGGAAAAGCATTTGGCGGTTAATCTTCAGCTACTTTTGTTAATTTTGCTCCAAATGCTTTTCCCTGATCAATCTCCGACAGGATTTAGAGAAGATGGGGGAAACGGGAAGGATAGGGGAGGAAATCAATCCCAAATCCAAAATCCCCAAAGGTTACTCTAGGCAATTCAATTGCCTGGAACCGCCTTAATATTGATAGAGGCGTCCTGTCAAGTTGATTTCTGCTTGCAGTCGCTGTTTCCAACTTCATCGTGTCTAAACTCCATGCCCCTTGTTCTCTATAACACCCTTACCCGTCGCAAAGAACCCTTCGAACCGATTGAAGCGGGTAAAGTGCAGATGTATTGCTGTGGGGTGACGGTCTATGATTACTGCCATTTAGGGCATGCTCGGTCTTACATTGTTTGGGATACGATTCGCCGCTATTTGCAATGGCAGGGATATAACGTGTTCTATGTGCAGAATTTTACCGACATTGACGACAAGATCCTGAACCGGGCGCGGGCTGAGAAGTCCTCTATGCAAGCGGTGGCGGAGCGCTTTACTCAAGCTTACTTTGAAGATATGGAACGGTTGAATATTCTAGAAGCGGATGAGTATACCTACGCCACCCATACCATAGACGGCATTAAGCGGCTGATCCATGAGTTGGAGCAGCAGGGCTACGCCTATGCAGCGGATGGAGATGTGTACTACACCGTGCGGAACTTTCCAGAATATGGCAAGCTCTCAGGTCGCCGCTTGGAAGATATGCAGGCGGGCGGCAGTGGGCGCGTCAGTGTAGAAAACCCGGAAGGTCATAAGAAGAAGGATCCGTTTGACTTTGCCTTATGGAAGGCGGCCAAGCCGGAGGAGCCGTTTTGGGACTCTCCCTGGGGGCCGGGGCGGCCCGGCTGGCATATTGAATGTTCGGCGATGGTGCGCGATCGCCTCGGCGACACCATCGA
>JAKSDM010001392.1 GCA_022360135.1 Pseudanabaenales cyanobacterium
ACCCCACCCACCCGACGGCAGGCTTCAAGCACATTCCAAGTTCCTTTGATGTTAGCCTCAAACGTGGCTAACGGCTCTCGATTCGCCACCCCCACGATGGTTTGAGCCGCCAAGTGGAAAACGGTGTCTATTTCGTGTTCATTGATAGCACGCTCTACAGTTGCTAAGTCTTCGAGGCAACCATAAACCGTTGTGATCTGCTGAGACAACCCTTCCGTGAACAAACGGGATTGGGGCACCCAGTCCCGGACAAGGCCAACTACTCTAGCGCCGCGAGCGACCAGTTCTTGAGTCATCCAACTGCCCAGCAGCCCTGTGCATCCTGTGACTAAAACTGAGCGATCCTGCCAAAATGAATTCATTCCCATACCTTCCACTGTGCCTTGCCAGAGTTGTAAAGCGTGTTGAGCAGTTCCAATTCCCGATAGGTATCCATACACTGCCAGAAGCCATCATGTTTATAGACGGCTAATTCTCCCATTGCAGCCAAAGATTTAAGGGGCGCCGCCTCAAATACGGTATCGTCACCCTGAATTAAATCCAGAACTTTACGATTCAGAACAAAATACCCCCCATTGATCCAACCTGCACTGGTTTGGGGTTTTTCTTGAAAATAGCTGACCAAGTTGTCTTCAATGGCCAGTTCGCCAAACCTAGAGGTTGGACGAACGGCTGTCATCGTCGCTAACTTACCGTGGCTCAGGTGATATTCGAGTAAGTCTGATATATTAACATTAGAGACTCCATCCCCGTAGGTGCCTAAGAAGAGATCACTGCCGATCTCATCTAGATAAAGGGCTAGCCGCTTCAAACGCCCGCCGGTCATTGTTTCTTGGCCTGTATCAATTAACCAAATTCGCCAGTCTTCTTCTTTGTGGCCATTGCTGAGTTTGGTGACCCGTTTCTTGCCTAACTCCAACATAATGTCATTGTGATTCCAGTCATAGTTGAAGAAATACTCACGGATCATCTGCCCTTTATAACCCAAGCACAGCAGAAAGTTTTTGAAGCCATACTGGGCGTAAGTTTTCATGATGTGCCAAATCATGGGGCGATCGCCTACCATTACCATTGGCTTAGGTCGGAATTCCGTTTCTTCTTTAAGTCGCGTGCCC
>JAKSDM010001547.1 GCA_022360135.1 Pseudanabaenales cyanobacterium
ACCATGTTGGGTTTAAGCGACCTGAAACAGACGCGATTATATCAGGAGGCATTGGAAGAAGGAGAGCGGTTAGGGGAATTGTCGGGAGGGCGCTCTCTCGTCTTGCGGCTGCTAAAGCGTAAGTTAGGTGAAATCCCTCAAGACCTACGAGGACGGATTGAGGAATTGTCGCTCACTCAGCTAGAGACCCTGGGTGAAGCATTGTTGGACTTTGAGCAGATGGATGATCTGGTGAACTGGTTAGAAGCCTCAGATGAAGACTCTTAGAGGGAATGTAAAAGGTTCTATTATAGGTCTCTGAACAGGCTAGATGACACCAGCATCGACAGCGCCAAACGGAACCATCTTGCAGCGATCCCACCGGGATAAAACTATGTTTGAGCGATTTACCGAAAAGGCAATCAAAGTGATTATGCTGGCGCAAGAGGAGAGCCGCCGCCTTGGGCATAACTCTTTAGGCACTGAATTTCTACTGTTAGGTTTAATTGGTGAAGGGACTAGTTTGGCGCACAAAGCTCTTGCTTCATTGGGCGTTCAGCTGCAGGAAGCTCGCACCGAAGTAGAGATTGTCGTCGGCCGGGGTGAGGGGGTTGTCGCTGTCGAAATTCCCTTTACACCTCGGGCCAAAGCTAGTCTAGAACTAGCTTTGGCTGCTGCTCAACAACTCGGCCATAACTACATTGGCACAGAACATCTACTGCTTGGACTATTGCGTCAAGGAGAAGGGAAAGCCTGCCAGGTTTTAAGCAGTCTTGGCGTAAACCTGGTAGAGCTAGAGGAAAGACTGTTTGCAGCTATATCAGGTCAGACCTCAGACTCGGTTGTTGTCAACTCGCTTCATCGGGATATTATAGCTAGATTTCACCAACAGCTTGATGCCTGGGTTAAACCTCGCTCACTTGGCAAAGTTCGGAGTTACACCCGATTCCGGCCAGCAACCGGAGATATGTTGATGATCGATGTTTCTTTCGCCACTAAAAATCCTAACGAGAATCCAGCCCTTTCGACTCGACAAGTCCCTGAGCTAGTGGCGCAAGTCTATTCGCCCTCTATGCGGCGGCGGGTATTCGAGGCCAAACTCCAACTACTGTTAGCGCTGGGTGCTCAGGTAGGACTGCTGATTGATCCACAAGACCGTACAGTGACAATGTATCGTCCTAATGCTGACGTTGTTGTATTTGAGGATGAACAGACTCTGACGATTCCTGAGGTGCTGCCGGATTGGAATTTACCCATTTCCCAGTTATGGCCCTCTGAAGGCTAAGCTGCCAGCAGCTCTAGCCGACAAACGTGACCGTCCTTGGTTTACCCATCTTTAAACTTAACCTACTCTTAGGCTAAGCAACATTTGTTCCTGAGAGAATGACGCTTGTTGTGATGTCTAGATATCGTCAAATCCTAATCATCGTGTCAGCTTGTGGGACTTCCCAATGGACAAATCTGCAATCGTTCGTCTAGAGAAGGTGGGAGTGACCTATCAGAATAAACTGGTTGCCTTGGAATCTGTATCATTGCAATTAAACCGGGGAGAATTTGCGGTGGTTTTGGGGGCCTCCGGCGCCGGTAAATCGACTTTGCTGCGAACCATTAATCATCTGACTCCGCCCACTCACGGCAGGGTGATTGTAGATCAACTAGGGGAGTTGTCTAAGTCCCCTATATTGCGATTACATCGTAAACGGACAGGGATGATTTTTCAGCAGTATCAATTAATTGAACGATGCTCGGCGCTGGAAAACGTGCTGATGGGCAGATTAGCCTATCACTCATTTTGGAGAAGTCTAGCGCCGCTGCCTCAGCTCGATCAAAAGATTGCCTTGCAGTGTTTAGAGCGGGTCAACTTGATTGACAAGGCGCTGACGCTGGTGAAAAACCTGAGTGGCGGACAAAAACAGCGGGTTGGTATTGCCCGCGCTTTGGCTCAACAACCCCAACTAATGCTGGCGGATGAGCCTATTGCCAGTCTTGATCCGGCGAGTTCCCATCAGATACTATCCTTGCTCCGAGAAATTTGTAAAACCGATGGTATTTCGGCCTTGCTCAGCTTACATCAGGTGGATTTCGCTAAAGAATATAGCGATCGCATTATTGGCTTAGCCCACGGTCGAGTCATATTTGATGGCCCCCCGTCCAGGTTAGAGACTCATCATCTAGAGGAAATTTATACGGGCCAGTCACTTGCAGCGGTGATTTGAGGGATTAGCGTAAAAATAAGGAAAGAATCATGGTAAGCATTAGTTTAAAATCCGGAATCGCGAGTCTTGTTTTAGCAGGGGGCGTGGCGTTGGCAGGATGTAGCAGCGCTGACTCAACCGCAACCCAAGACGCAGAAAAAGCCAATCCGTCTAAGCTGGTGGTGGCGTTACTTCCTGACGAAAACGCCGCTAGCGTCATTCAGGACAATCAAGAACTGACTGCCTATTTGAAAGAAACCCTGGACAAGGAAATTGAATTGGTCGTCACCACTGACTATTCATCCATGATTGAAGCAGCCAGCAATGGACGGTTGGATTTGGCCTATTTTGGCCCCTTATCCTATGTGTTAGCGAAAACTAAAAGCGACATTGAACCGTTTGCCGCTCGTCTTAAGAATGGAACAACGACCTACACTTCCATCATTATTGGCAATGTAGAGGCTGGGGTTGAGCAATTTGCGGATATTGAAGGCGCCACCGTCGCCTTTGGCGACCCGGCGTCTACCTCTAGCCGACTCTTTCCTGAGTTAACTTTGGCAGAGGCAGGACTAACCGCAGGCGAAAATTACCAAGCCGTCTTCTTGGGGGCTCACGACGCTGTCGCCCTGGCCGTCCAAAATGGAAACGCCCAAGCAGGGGGGCTCAGTCGTCCTATTTTTGATTCCCTAGTGGAGGAAGGAATGATTGACGCCTCTAAGGTTACTGTTATTGCCGAGTCGGACCCCATTCCTCAGTATCCTTGGACTATGCGCTCTGATTTAGACCCAGCGCTGAAGGCGCAAATTGGCTCAACCTTCTTGAATATTGACGATGAATCAGTGCTTACGCCCTTCAAAGCCGA
>JAKSDM010000183.1 GCA_022360135.1 Pseudanabaenales cyanobacterium
TAAAGTACCACCCGCCCAGAATGATCATGCCTAGCGCGAGGGCGATCGCGACGATTCCACTGACAATGCGAGACCACGACATAAGTTAAGCTCAATGTAAAATCCTATCTAGCCTGCCTAAAAACAGTAGTGATTCCCTCATGCGCAGCTAGATAAGCTTTAGATATGAATAACTTTGACATATTTTTTAATCAGTCTACATAGGCATGTAACTTAGGGCGAAAGCCTGGAAAAACTTTCGCCCTGTAGCGTTTGTCTGTTTTATATTATGCGTCAGCTGCAATTAGCTAGGCCATAA
Organism: Pseudanabaenales cyanobacterium; assembly: GCA_022360135.1. Lineage (GTDB taxonomy): Bacteria > Cyanobacteriota > Cyanobacteriia > Phormidesmidales > Phormidesmidaceae > JAKSDM01. Next base: position 299 of record JAKSDM010000183.1, read on the forward strand.
ATGCGATTAACTGGACCATAAAATTCAATCGACTGCACCTCAATAGGATGTCTCGGATATTTTTCTCTGTTTCTAGGACTACGGTGAACACACCAGTCACCTAGCCCCTAGCCCCATCCCTAGAGTTGGGATTGTGTGAGCTGATGCGACTCTCAGGTTTAGTCAGATCTATCTAGGCGGGCTTTCCTGGTTTAAATTACACATTTCTAGGCGCGAGCAGCTATCTCGGAAGGATCAGTAACCTCTAAAAAAAGCTCAATGTTTCGATTAACTTACTTGCTAGCGTCTTTGACCGTATCCTTTAGACTGGCGACGTCGAGTTCAGGGCAAAGGGACACATAGCCGTTATCTTCGCGTTCGATTAGGGCGGTAAATTGCTGAGTCTGTTTCATAACCTTAGTTTGGAAGATATTTTGATGATGCTGATGGACCTTTGTTTAAGCGCCGATCTCATCGTAATTCAGATAAACTCTAGCTTGCTTCAAAAAAACATTCATCCTTAAATAGCCAGAAGGAATTTGAAGCATTCAAGAGGCTGCGCCGGATTTCTGAAAGATATCTTGAATTTGATGCCTTGAACCTCTGCACAAAGTTACACTGCGGTGGAACGGTATTTTTGAAGAGACAGTTTATGAGTGTTGAAGTCTTCTTCTCTTACGCCCATAAGGATGAAGACCTCCGGGATGAGTTAGCTAAACATCTCAGCATTCTGAAACGACAGGGAGTGATCACCGCCTGGTATGACCGTGATATTGACGCGGGAAGGGAGTGGGCCAAGGAGATTGATCAGCATCTGAATTCGGCTCAGATCATTTTGCTGCTGATTAGTCCAGATTTTATGGCTTTGGACTACTGCTACGACATCGAGCTGGAGCGGGCGATGAAGCGCCATGAAGCGGGTGAAGCCCGAGTAATCCCCATTATCTTGCGTCCAGTCGATTGGAGTGGGGCTGCCTTTAGTAAGCTGCAGGCGTTGCCTAAGAATGCTCAACCCATTACCGATTGGACCAGTCGAGATCAGGCGTTTATGGATGCGGCGCGGGGGATTCGTGTTGCGATTGAAGAATTAGAAACTACTCAACTTAAGACGAAGCAACAAACGAGTCTGAAACTATACAGCGCCTTGCTCAAGTTAGGCTATCGACAGCAGGCGAGATTATTTCGGAGAGCGATCGAATCTGAATCCGTCGCCGCTTTTTTGATTCATGGGTTACCCGAGTATGGGCAACGCTGGTTGCTTAATCGATTGGTGGTTCAGTACCTACCTCACTCTCTGAATAGTAAGGTGGTCAAGGTTGATCTGAGTCGTCGAGTTCGCCGCAGCGATGTCAGTGCGCTCTGGCGTGAACTGGGAGGTCGGGTTCATTTGAGGGGAAAGCAACTCTCACCGCCTGAAATTGCAGATCGGGTGTATCGCTGGTGGCTGACTCAGGATGTGATCTTTGTTTTCCATGACGCTAACATCATGCCGGAAGCAGCATTGCACGAGTTGATCAATCAATTTTGGCTGCCTCTAGCCAGCAAGGTGAAAGCGGCATCTAGTCAAGAGAGCGATCGCAAACTCCTGATGTTCTTAGTGGACTATGAAGGGCGAGCCGAAAAGTGGAATATTCTCTTTGTGGAGAAACTGGATGTCAGTTGGGACCCTCAGAAGCCGATTAAACCGCCGAGAATTCAGGAATTTACTGACGGTGAGCTGATGGCATGGTTAGAGGATCAATATCATGACCTTCCGGCTGAACTGACTTACGGTATTGATGATCGGGTTGAGGAGATTTTGGCAAACAGTGAGGGCGGGATTCCGGAGCTGGCTTTTCGGGAGATTTGCGATCGCTGTGGCGTTGACTGGTTTGAGGAATTGGAGACGTGGCAGAAGCTCTAAATGGTCAGCTGGAATATACAGGGACAAAACAGCCTCAGCCGGGGGAACGCGATTCGAAGACAGGACAGCTTCTCTATCCTTATCTGCCTAATCCCGAACTGGTCGAAGCCGTCAACCTAACCATTTTTCTAGAGCGTCCATTGCTACTCAAGGGAGAACCGGGCTGTGGGAAGACGCGCTTGGCCCATGCGGTTGCTTATGAACTAGGTTTACCGTTTGAGGCTTGGTACGTCAAGTCTACCAGCCGAGCCCGAGATGGTCTCTATACATATGATTCAGTGGGGCGTTTACGGGATGCCCAGCTAGCGGCGAACCCCAGAGTTCAAGAGCAGAACCTTGACCCCATCCATAACCCCGCCGCCTATGTAAAATGGGGACCGTTGGGACGGGCGTTTCGGAATCCCCAGCGGACGGTGGTGCTGATTGATGAAATCGACAAAGCCGACATTGATTTCCCCAACGACCTTTTATTAGAACTGGATGAACGACGGTTTGTGGTGGAGGAAACCGATCAGGAAGTTCGAGCGGCTGAATCCCCCATTGTTTTCATTACCAGTAACGACGAAAAGGATTTGCCCGATGCATTTTTGCGTCGTTGCCTGTTTCATTATGTGGCGTTTCCCAGCCAGGAACGGTTGATTGACATTATCAATGCGTTGTTTCCCGCCTCTCCCAGTGCGCTGGTGGACAAAGCTATCGCCCGGTTTTTGCAGCTGCGGACTGAGATGCAAAAAGAAAGCGGCATTGCAAGCAAACGAGTCAGCACCAGCGAGTTAGTGGATTGGTTTACCGTCCTGCGCCACTATCCGGAAGATAAAGTGTTGGCCAAGCTCAATGGTAAGTTGCCTTATCCCGGTGTGCTGCTAAAAAGCTGGGAAGCCCATCAGCGTTATCTGCAGAATGGTCTGTAGCCGTGCAAATTGAAGATTTACCCTTACTGGAGCTGTTTAATCGACTGCGTCAAGCTGGTCTACCACTGGGTTTGGGGGAATATCAGCTGGTGCTGAAAGCCTTGCAATCAGGATTTGGTGTGTCTGATCGAGTTGCCTTAGCCAACCTATGTTGCACCGTCTGGGTCAAATCCACTGAAGAGAAAAGGATTTTTCACTATCACTTTCAGCAGATAATGAATCAGCCTTCTCCAGGCTTGAGGTCAGAGAAGGGGCAATCCACTCAAGAAGAAAAATCCACTCAAGAAGAAAAATCCACTCAAGAAGAAAAATCCACTCAAGAAGAAAAATCCACTCAAGAAGAAAAATCCACTCAAGAAGAAAAATCCACTCAAGAAGAAAAATCAAGCCCTGTTTGGGTGATTTTTCTACTGATGGGCATAGGTGCTTTGGTAGTTGGGCTGTCCCTGATTGATTCAATCCAGCTGGACAGAGAATCTCACACATCTCCTACAAACGATCAAGTTTCAACATTACCTGAAGGGGGGGAACCCATTTTGGGAGAGTCAGCACCTGACTCTGACCCTGGAGCATCTCTCACTTCAAATACAACAGGTCAAGCGTCAACACTGTCTCAAGGCGGAGAACCTATTTCTAGAGGGCCAGCACCTGCTCCTAAACTGGACTATGGAAACCAACCGATTTGGATTATGCTTACCGGACTCCTGGTCCTGATTCTTACAGGTACTATCCGATATGTCATCCATCAACGGTCTCGAAAGATGAGTTCTCTAGCGAGAACTGCTAAACTTCAGAGCCTAACAATCTTACCATCAGCGCTAACTCAGCACATCAAAGATGAAGTTCAGGTGGCTCGGATCAGAAGGGCGATCACTACAGGCGACTATTTCCCGGTCACCCGTCGACAAATGAAGCAGAGTTGGCGGTATCTTCGGCGTATGGTAAGAGAAGGTCCCCCAACTGAGTTGGATATGGATGCGACGGTGCAGGCGATTGGTCGCCAGGGGATGATGCTGAAACCCGTCTTCGTTCCTCGTCGGATCAATCGGGCTAGGGTGATTCTATTGCTAGATCAAGAGGGCTCGATGGCCCCGTTTCATGGCTTATCCCAGCGGTTGGTCGAGACCGCCTATCAAGGGGGACGATTGACCCCAGCCGGTATCTATTATTTCCACAATTGCCCGATGGGGCATCTATACCACGATCCAGACCACCAGCATGCCGAATCGATTGATCAGGTGCTCAATCATCTGAAAACGGAATACACAAGCATTTTGATATTTAGTGATGCGGGTGCTGCGCGCAGTCGCTGGAATCCGGAAAGGTTACGTTCAACCCAAATATTCTTAAATCAACTCAAACATACAGTGCGCTATATCGTCTGGCTCAATCCCATGCCGCGTAAACGATGGTCAGGCACTACGGCAGAGCCGATTTCTAGTTGGGTTCCCATGTTTGAATTAGACCGTCGCGGCTTGGATACTGCCATTCGAGTATTGCGGGGCCAATTGAGTCGGAATGGGGAGACAGAGGTATGAAACCCAACCTTACGGTCCAAAGCATTACTACCTTTGAGAAACGCTTTGGCCAGCCCCACCTTAATCTGGCCTACCATGCCGCCTTCCCCTTGGCTTTGACCTCAGATTTACTATATCGCTTGTGGGCCAACTTCCAGTGCGGCTGTGGGGGGCAATCGCTGAATATTCCCTGGGTGGCAGTGGCGGACTTGATGCTCTCTAATCTGTGCAAAGAAGTGGGGTATGGCCTCTACGAAATGCCACCTGCTGTTCGCACGACTCTGCTCAACCAACTCAAAGCCAATCCCCGCTTTGGCCCAGACCGCATCCGTCAACTGGCCGAGTTTTTGTTGACCTACCACCAGCAGCAGATCTACGGTGAGGATCCCGATTTACGAGACCTGGCCCAGGCACAGCGGTGGACTGCCCTGGCCCATACCCAACCGGCCAAAGCCGCTCAAGAATTGGCTGCCGTGATGGCTAAAGTCTCTCACCAAGATAAGACTGAGTTGATCCGCATGGCGGCTTTGGTAAATAGCCTGGAAAGCCCTTTGGCCAATTTTAAGTCCTTATTGACCTATGCCAAAGGGATGGATTGCTTTGCCCAGGGAGATTTGTCTGCCGCCGCCGCCGAATTTAGGCGTCTGCGGCAGCGGGGCCAACAAGTTAAGATTGCTGGTGTCTATTTGCCCATTCCGGCAACAGTCAATGTCTTTGGGGCAGTAGGAGCAGTCCTGAGAAACCTTACTCTCTCACTTCAATTACCTAAGATAAACGCTAATTCTGATCAGCCAACATCAGATCCTGCTCAGATTTATCCGCTCCAAACGACTCCTTTCAACTTCGAGATGGTCACGGTGAATACTCAGGGGCAAGTGACAGTTAAGAGGATGTCTGAGAAGTTGAAGCCTATGCTAGCCGTTTGAGCATAAGGCGAATCATCGCCACATAAATGAAGGTCTCTGACGTTTCCGGCAAGACTTCGTAGTCTTTGGATAAGCGACGTGACCAGTTAAGCCAACCCCA
>JAKSDM010001401.1 GCA_022360135.1 Pseudanabaenales cyanobacterium
ATTGTGGGTTAGCCGCATTATGTCTCGTTCTTTAAAAAAAGGTCCCTTCGTAGCCGACCATCTGCTCAAAAAGATTGAAACTCAGAACGCCAAGGGTGAAAAACAAGTGATCAAGACTTGGTCTAGAGCTTCAACCATTCTGCCGCAGATGATTGGTCATACCATTGCTGTCCACAATGGTCGTCAACATGTACCAGTGTATATCACTGAGCAGATGGTTGGACATAAGCTGGGAGAGTTTGCGCCGACGCGCACTTTTCGAAGCCATTCGAAGAGTGATAAGAAGGCGCGCCGTTAAGGGCTAAGGAGAAGGTTATGGCTGTTGACACCACTGCAGAGACAAAAGCAGTTGCTCGCTACATTCGGATGTCTCCTCACAAGGTGCGTCGGGTGCTAGATCAGATCCGGGGTCGTTCTTATCGAGATGCTCTGATTATTCTGGAGTTCATGCCCTATCGGTCTTGTGAGCCTGTACTCAAGGTCCTACGATCAGCTGTGGCCAATGCTGAGAATAATTTTGGGCTTAATCCAGTCAGCTTGGTGATTAGTGAAGCCTATGCTGATCAGGGGCCGACCCTCAGACGGTATCGCCCTCGCGCTCAGGGTCGGGCTTATCAGATTCGTAAACCCACCTGCCACATTACCATTGCGGTTGCGCCTGAATCTCAAGATGATTAGATCTATTTGATTGCAAACTTAGCTGAACTTTATTCGCCGCTTTTAAAGGAAACATCCGTGGGACAGAAGATACATCCGATTGGTTTTCGTTTAGGCATTATTCAGGATCATCGTTCTCGTTGGTTTGCTGATGGGGAGCGTTATCCAGAATTGCTTCAAGAGGACTATAAGATTCGCCAATTTGTGGGCAAAAATCTCAGTAATGCTGGTATCTCCGAGGTTCGAATCGAGCGCAAAGCCGATCAGATTGATCTGGAGGTTCGGACAGCTCGACCCGGCGTGGTTGTCGGTCGTGGCGGTACGGGCATCGAATCCTTGAGGGCAGGGCTACAAAAAGAGTTAAAGGACGATAATCGTCAGATTCGGATCAATGTGGTGGAGGTGGCCCGCGTTGATGCTGAAGCTGCCTTAGTCGCCGAATATATCATTCAGCAATTAGAGCGGCGGGTTTCTTTCCGAAGAGTGGTTCGTCAGGCGATTCAGCGGGCGCAGCGGGCTGGAGTAGAGGGGATAAAAATTCAGGTGAGTGGGCGTCTCAATGGGGCTGAGATTGCTCGAACTGAGTGGACTCGAGAGGGGCGTGTGCCACTCCATACCTTGAGGGCTGATGTAGATTATTCCTACCGCACAGCTCAAACAACCTATGGCATCTTGGGCGTTAAGGTTTGGATTTTCAAAGGCGAAGTTATTCCAGGTCAAGAGGAACAACAAACCTCTAACACTGCTCAACCTCGTCGCCGACAGCAGCGGCGGCGGCAACAATTCGAGGATCGATCTAACGAAGGATAAGCAGTGGTTTAGCTAGGACTGCGATTTTTATAATCTATAGTTTTCGCCATCTGTATTCTTATCGAAATTACTGTGTGACCCGCTATGTTAAGTCCAAGAAGAACCAAATTTCGTAAGCAGCATCGGGGTCGAATGCGAGGTATGGCTCAACGAGGCAATACCCTCAATTTTGGTGACTTTGCTCTGCAGGCGACTGAACCCTGCTGGATTACCTCTCGGCAGATCGAGGCGGCTCGTCGGGCCATGACTCGTTATGTTCGCCGCGGTGGAAAAATCTGGATTCGAGTTTTTCCAGATAAACCCGTCACCATGCGCCCAGCTGAAACACGGATGGGTTCGGGTAAGGGCAATCCTGAATTTTGGGTTGCTGTGGTTAAGCCAGGTCGAGTTGTTTTTGAGATTGCAGGGGTGCCTGAAGCCACTGCTCGTGAAGCGATGCGGCTTGCTTCTTTTAAGCTGCCCTTTAAGACTAAGTTCATTAGCCGGGAGACGGAGGAGTCGTAAATTATGGCGCTTCCTAAGATTGAAGACGCAAGGAAATTGAGTGATCAGGAGCTGGCGGAAGAAATTATTGCGGTGAAGCGGCAGCTGTTTGAGCTGCGTTTTCAGAAGGCCACTCGCCAGCTGGAAAAGGAGTTCCATCAGTTTAAACACACGCGCCATCGCCTATCTCAGTTAATGACGGTTGAACGCGAGAGACAACTTGCGGTTGCTGCTGAGGAAGTACAAGTTGAGACATCTAAGGCTTCAGCCCCAGATACTGTCACGGTAGAGGATGAGTAGGAGGTAGGTTCCCATGGCAGTTAAGGAAAGAGTTGGCCTGGTGGTCAGCGACAAAATGGATAAGACAGTGGTGGTCGCGGTTGAAAGCCGTGTTACTCATCCTAAATATCGCAAGATTATGGTTCGGACTAAGCGCTATAAAGCTCACGATGAGGAGAATGCCTGTCATTTGGGCGATCGCGTTCGCATTCTTGAAACCCGCCCCCTCAGCCGTACAAAGCGTTGGATTGTGGCTGATGTCCTAAGCCGAACTTCTGAGGCTTAATTGAGAGGAAAGCAGTCATGATTCAGCAAGAGTCCTATTTAAACGTCGCTGACAACAGCGGAGCTCGTAAGTTGATGTGCATTCGAGTGCTGGGCGGTAATCGCCGTTACGCCAATGTAGGAGATGTGATCATCGCTGTGGTCAAAGACGCCATTCCTAATATGGGGATTAAGAAATCCGACGTAGTCAGAGCAGTCGTCGTGCGCACCCGTAAGGGGCTTCGCCGCAGTAGTGGGATGAGCATCCGGTTTGATGACAATGCGGCTGTAATCATTAACCCTGAGGGGAATCCTCGGGGTACACGGGTGTTTGGTCCAGTGGCTCGCGAACTGCGAGATAAGAATTTCACCAAGATCGTTTCCCTGGCTCCGGAGGTGCTCTAATGGCGACTAAAGCGAAGAAAGAAGTCTCAGTGCGCCGCAAAATGCATGTTAAGAAGGGCGATACCGTCCAGATTATTTCGGGTAAGGACAAGGGAAAAGTTGGGGAGGTTTTGTCTGTTCTGCCCAAGCACAGTCAAGTCGTGGTGCAAGGGGTCAACATCCAGACAAAGCATGTTAAACCCCAGCAAGAGGGAGAGTCTGGG
>JAKSDM010000213.1 GCA_022360135.1 Pseudanabaenales cyanobacterium
GGCGATGCTGCTTTTTGGCATGGTCACGGTTGCTACGACTCACTAGCTTACAATCCCCCAATTCCTTGTCTGCTATGAGTTTTACATGTTTTTTACTCCTGCTTGACAAATGTTCCGCAACCTTAACTTGTCACCAATGAGCTGTGGTTGGTTCCTCCTTGAGACCGTGGGACTTTGTGATGAACATGAATGTCCTCTCCGTTGAATAAAAATTGGCCACAATTCGGGCATTTTGCGACATCCAAAGGATATGGGCGGTTCAGAAGTAGAGCGATCGCTCACCACTGTAGGCTGGGTTGACGCAAGGAAACCCAGCATTTTTGCTGAAATGAGTCGCTCCTTGATGTTTATCAGCCATAGTTCATGTCAGGTCACATCTAATCTTAGAGATCTTTCGCTGAATTCTTAGGTGAAAAATCCTCATCCATCACTTGCGCCAGTTCAAACTCACACTCATTCGGAAAGGCTTCAACCGAAAGCATTGTTTTCGCCGCCGCTTGCTTAACGGCATCTCTATAAGCCTCAGCAAACACACTTTCCAAATAGGGCTTCAGACTGGGAGAATCCTTAAGCGCTTGATGAATACGACGTCGATGCTCAACGATGCTACCGGCCCAGCTCCCTATTCTCTGGGCCGGTTGATGGCGCCATTTCAGTAAGTGCAGCAGGAGAACGATCAGATTACTCTTGAGACTTCTCCGTTCCTGCTTCCCCATATCTTCAATTTCTTCAATCAGATTGGCCCAGTCTACATGGGCATAGTCCTGGCAACGCAGTTTGTCTACAGTTGCCGCAATCCATTGCATGTAATCTGTCTCATATAGAGTTGAAGGATGATTACTTGAAAGAGGTCTAGTCGCTTCCATAGGCCATAGGGAATAAGACTGCCGCCAATGTTTTAATCCTAACAGCGATCGCAAGGATCCCATTGAGGTAAAAGGTATTTCGATCTAACCGGCGATCGCAGCCTCAATCCCTGCCGCCCTTAGCTGACGACCAATCACCACCAACTTTGTTTGGGGCAGCTCGTCTGCCTGCCAGGGACGGTCATAGAAATAGTCAAACCGCCTGCCCACCCCATGCAACACCAACCGCATGGGCTTATTCGGCGCCGCCACAAATCCCTTAATTCGATAAATTTCTTGATCCTGCACCAACTGCTGCAGGCGCTTGACCAACGCTTTGGGCTCAAATGCCTGGTCCACAACAATGGCAACCGAGGTGATATCGTCATCGTGCTCGTGGTCTGCTTCATGATCATGATGGCTGGGGCGGCTGTCTAGGTTATCTTCCACCGCTGCGTTGAAACCCAGCAGCACCTCTGAACTCGCCTGTCCGCTTTCACAGGGGACAATCTTAACCCCCTCTGGCAATTGCTGACGTAACCAAGTTAGGACGCGATCGCGGGTCTTTGCATCCACCAAATCCACCTTCGTCAGCAACACCATATCGGCGCAATTAAGCTGATCCTCGAACAGCTCCTCAATCGGTGTTTCATGCTCTAAGCTGTCATCCGCCAGACGCTGAGCCGTTAAAGCGTCCAAATCTCCGACCAATTGCCCAGCCGCTAGCGCGGCACAATCCACCACGGTCACCACCCCATCTACGGTGGCGCTAGTTCGAATCTCCGGCCACCGAAATGCTTGCACCAAGGGCTTAGGCAACGCCAATCCAGAGGTCTCAATCACCATACAGTCAATCTGATCCCGCCGCTTTATTAATGCCTGCATGGTGGGCAGAAACTCTTCCTGCACAGTGCAGCAGAGGCAGCCGTTGGTCAGCTCGATAATGTTGTGTTGGGGGGAGGGGAGGGGGAGAGGGGGGGAGGGGGAGAGAGGGGGATTGCTCTGCTGATCCTGTGCAGCTTGATCGTCATCGCAAATCTGACAAGAGCGCAGTAATTCTCCATCAATGCCGACTTCACCGAATTCATTGACTAAGATGGCAATGCGACGACCTTGATTGTGTTGCAGTAAGTGGCGCACTAGGGTGGTTTTGCCAGCGCCGAGGAAACCAGTGATGACTGTAACCGGGATTTTGTGCATGGGATTAGGGATTAGGGGTTAGGGATTAGGGGGAGTCGAGGCGGTGAGGAACCCAGGGGATATAGCAATTCTCACTTGGGTTGAACCCATCTCGTGAAGGCGGGGTTTGGGGTGTAGGGTGTTGGGCGTAGTCAATGCAATTGAGAACCGCTATATTTCTGCTGCTATGATGCGCTCTGGTTGGCCAATGTTCGGAGGGTGTTCCACATCAGTAGGCTATGACCCGCCATCAAGATGAGCATCCAGATCCCGTTCTTAGAAAAAAGTTTCCAGAGAATGGGTAATGGCATCCAATGGCCTGCTTTCAGACCCTCCAAGATTTAACCGAGCTAGGCTGACTGACTACAAACGCTTGGGATCTCAGTACTATAAACAGCCCAAACGCTCCGCCTTGGCGACCCTTAAGCGACAACTTTGGGACGATGTGATCAATTGGGGCAATGCTAAATAAGTCATCATCCGTACCTCGCAGATGCTAAACATAACAGTGCATTCGGCGGGCATTCTGACTGAGAAGAAGGTTTGATATTTTGAGTGCTAAGTTGAGAATCGCGACGCCAGCTTAACTCAACATTCAAAACTTCTTCATTACAGCTGCGGGACAGCGTCGGAATCGCACCGATCTTTCCCCGTTACCTCCAGTGACTGCTCCTCACTGGAACCGAATTCAATTACATTATCATGCGATTTGTCCCTGGACGACACCTTGGTCAATTTTTACCTCTGGTTGATACGCGGATGATGAGATATGTTGTCTGCCCATCTCATCTGCCCATCTCATCTGCCCATCTCATAAGTATGTCAGTAGATACATGTACAATAAGAAGCGATCAGGTGTGACTTGAATCACTTTATAATGCCTAAATTGACATGAGAACACATGATTTTGAAAGTCAATTGTACAGGTCGACTTTTTCAGCAGCGCTGGCCGGAGGGAAATTAGGTAAGCAGGCGTTTGATTAGCAGGCTTGATACGCTGGGGAATTGTTAGGCGTCGCCTCTTGTGGAATTGTTCTCTCGGTGATCGATCAGTTTCTAAAAAATCTGCATGTCAGCCCTTCAGCTGCTGTCTTCGCGATCGAGCGAAATGGGTTGTTAATCGGCGCCTCGACAGACCAACCAACTCACACCCTGACAATTCAGAACAATCAGGCCCAGTTGAGACAACTCCCTGCTACGGCGAGCAACGATACCCTGATTCAAGCGACCACTCAGCATTTGTATTCGAGTTTTAACCATCTCACCCATGTGAATAGCAAGCAACACCTGCGATTCAGCAGTCAGGGCGAGCAAAATTTTGTCAGTATTTCACCCTTTGGCGATCAGTATGGATTGGATTGGCTAATTATGGATATGAGGCCGCCCAAACGATTAAAACGCGGCAGAAACAGGCTGTTAAGCCAACCCCTCAAACTGTGATTATCGCCTTGAGTGCAACTGCTTTTGATGAAGATCGAGTGCTAATGCTGGCATCGGGCTGCGACGATTTTGTCAGTAAACCCTTCAAGCGCATTGGTGACAAGTTAAGGTTGCGGAACATTTGTCAAGCAGGAGTAAAAAACATGTAAAACTCATAGCAGACAAGGAATTGGGGGATTGTAAGCTAGTGAGTCGTAGCAACCGTGACCATGCCAAAA
>JAKSDM010001736.1 GCA_022360135.1 Pseudanabaenales cyanobacterium
TCTGCGCCCCGTCCTACCCGCCCTCGCAATTGGTGCAACTGAGAGAGACCGAAGCGTTCGGCGTGTTCAATTAACATGACGGTGGCGTTAGGGACATCGACACCGACTTCTACAACGGTGGTTGAGACTAGGATGTGGGTTTGGCGATCGCGAAACCTGCCGATCGCCTCATCCTTCTCAACTGACGTCATCCGTCCGTGGAGCAGTCCCACCTGGAATTCTGGGAAGATAACCGCCTGCAGGCGCTGATGCTCATCAACCGCAGACTTGAGATCAAGCTTTTCAGACTCTTCCACCAGCGGTAGCACAATGTAGGCTTGGCGGCCTTGGGCCGCCTCTCGGCGGATCAGGTCGTAGGCGTGGGTGCGATCGCGCCCCCTCAGCAGCGTTGTCTGAATTGCTTTGCGGTTGGGCGGCAGCTGATCGATTTGACTCACATCCAGATCGCCATGGAGCGTCAGCGCCAGAGTCCGTGGAATGGGAGTCGCTGTTAGGGTCAATACATGAGGATTTTCCCCCTTTTGCTGTAGGCGAGCCCGTTGCCCGACGCCAAAGCGATGCTGTTCATCGATCACCACTAGCCCCAGGTTTTGGAATTTCACCGGATTTTCAATCAGGGCATGGGTGCCCACTAGCAAAGGCAGTTCTCCCGTTTCCAGTTGAATCAGCAGCTCTCGTCGCTTAGCCGCCTTGGTCGATCCCGTCAGTAATTCCACGGGTAAATGCAGCCGGTTAAACCAACTGACTAATTTGCGGTAATGCTGTTCTGAAAGAACCTCCGTCGGGGCCATGAGAGCGGCCTGGTATCCAGCTTGGATCGCCGCCAGAATGGCGACAACAGCGACCACTGTCTTCCCCGACCCAACATCACCCTGGACCAATCGGTTCATCGGGGTGGGCCGCTGTAAATCATGCAGGATATCGTTAATTACCCGCTGTTGGGCGGGTGTCATGGTGAAAGGTAATCCCTGATAAAACTGGTCGATCAGTTCTCCAGTTGGGGTCAGCACAATCTGGGTTTGTTCCTGCTGTTGCTGGCGACGGCGCTTAAGCAACCCGAGCTGCAAGTAGAAAAACTCGTCGAATACTAAGCGGTGACGGGCAAGTGTTAAGGCATCACTCTCAGGGGGAAAGTGAATATGGGCGATCGCCTGGGGTAAATCAATCAGGTCGTATTTCTGGCGCAGAGCCGGCGGCAGGGCTTCCTTGAGATCGACAGCGGCAGGCAGAGCCGCTGCCGCCGCCCGTCTTACCAATTCGGCCCCAATCCCCTCTGTTAAGGGATAAACAGGGACAACTCGACCTATCGTGAGGGACTCGATCTCACTACCGGGATGATTCAAAACTTCCAAATCTGGATCTTCCAGCGTGATACCGTACTTGCTCTTTTTGACTAATCCTGAAGCAGCGACGATAGACCCGGCGGGATATAATCGCTTCTGCTTTTCCTGCCAGCCGCGATGCCGATAGCGGGCGCCAGCAAAAAAACGACTCAGTTTAATCTGACCGCTGCTGTCCCGGATTGTGACCTCAAATAGGGTGAGTTTGGCATTACGGGGACTGCTGAAACAATGGCAGCGTTTAATAGAGCCGACGATGGTAACCGCTTCACCTGGCGTCAGGTCCCGAATCTTGACTTGACGGGCATAATCGATGTGGTCCCGGGGATAGTAGTAAAGTATATCCCGGATGGTCAATAGCCCCAGTTTGGCCAACCGTTCACTATTATTAGGACCTATTCCTTTTAGATAAGTCAAAGACTGGTCTAAGGTCGGTATTTTCTGACCAGAACGTTGGCTGGTTTCAA
>JAKSDM010001455.1 GCA_022360135.1 Pseudanabaenales cyanobacterium
CCTCCTCCTATGTCTCTACGTATTGGCAACGGCTACGATATTCATCGCTTAGGACCGGATCGGCCTTTAATTCTGGGCGGGGTTCATATTCCTCATGGATTGGGTTTGTTAGGGCATAGTGATGCTGATGTGCTGACCCACGCCATTATGGATGCGATGTTAGGGGCATTGAGCTTGGGGGATATTGGCTTCTATTTTCCTCCCAGTGATCCGCAGTGGGCGGGCGCCGATAGTCTAGTTTTGTTAAGTCAGGTTAACCAGATGATTCAGACCCAAGGTTGGCGGGTCAGCAACCTGGATACTGTGATCGTGGCGGAGCGTCCTAAACTGAAGCCCCACATCCAAGACATGCGAGGGCGGTTGGCGGAAGTTCTCAAGGTTCAACCGGAGCAGATTGGTGTTAAAGCGACTACCAACGAAAAGCTAGGACCTACAGGGCGAGAGGAAGGGATTGCCGCCTATGCAGTTGCTTTGCTTGAGAGTATGCAGGAGTCCTGAGGCTGAAACAGGATAGTCAAGAAATCAGGAACCTTTCGATTGTAAAAATGGTCTTAAGAAAATGGTCTTAAGTGCTACAAACACTTTTCCGGACATTTCTCTTAAAATTTTCCTGAAAGTTTGAAGCTTAATGTAAGAATATTTAGAAGAAGCTAGAGCAACCCCCTCATAATTTTTGAGAGAGAGTTGCCTAAATTTCTAAATCTGGCTGTTCCTGGATACTTTCCTGGTGTGGCTTATCTTTCTTTCAAAAGGGTCATCAATCAGAGTTTTCTACCGAGGTTGTTACCTATGGGTGCCTTCGAAAAAACCCTTTCAACCCCATCCCAAGCAATGCCGGGCGTTTGTACAATCGGCGCAGTTACGTTGCCCGATTCTCAACCCTGGTTCAGAATGATCCCGCCTGAGCGAGTAGGTATCCGAGGCGAGTATGACCATGATGGTCTGGCTAAGCGAGTCCATCTGAAGTTTAACCAGACCCTTGGAAAGCTAGCGATCGCCGATTTGTCAGTTCTACAAAGGGGAAGAGTTGTTATCCTTCACGGCCAAGTAGCCAGCCAAGATTTGCTTAATCAGTTAGTCCGTCTGGCTATGCAAGTTGACGGCGCGGACGATGTTGAGCTACGAGGTATTGTTGTCAACTCAAAATAGACTTGGCGGATTAGTCGCATCCCTTGTAGAGGCCAGTCGCAGGATAGAGAGGGCCAAAATAATCAGAAATAGAATTAAGCCAATGGTGCAGGCGTAACTGATTTCGAGTTTTTGGAAAGCCTGCTCATAGATATAGTAGACAACGGTTTTCGAGCTGTTGCGAGGTCCTCCCTGGGTCATGATAAAGACTTCCTCGAATACCTTGGTGGCTGAAATGGCTGAAATCACCGACACCAGAAATAGGTAGGGCCGCATTAAGGGCAGGGTAATATCCCAATGTTTGATCCAGTTATCTGAGCCGTCAATAGCCGCGGCTTCGTATAACTCAGCTGGAATTGATTGTAAGCCTGCCAGATAAATCACCATATAGTATCCCAGGCCCTTCCAAAGGGTGACGAACATGAGACTGACTAAAACTAAGTTGGGACTCGTTAACCAGGGAATACCTCGCTCAGATAAGCCTAGCCAAATTAAAATTTGGTTTAATAGGCCATTTTCGTCATAGAGCCAATGCCAGGCAATGCCGGCCACTACCATGGAAATAACAACGGGAGTATAGTAAGCAACTCGAAACCAGTGAATTCCCCTCAGTTTTTGGTTGACCAGAATCGCTAAGGCTAAGGAGGCGATCGCCAAAGCTGGAACAACTCCCACTAAATAAAGCAACGTATTCTTCAGCGTGAGCCAGAAAGTCCGATCCTTCAGAAGCGCCTGAAAGTTTGCCAGACCGATCCATACAGGAGGCTGAGTAATGTCATAGTCATAATGGGTAAAGCTTAAATAAAACGCTTGTAGGGCTGGCCAAAAAACAGTTAATCCCAGCACTGCCAGAGCGGGCGCCAAAAATAAATAGGGTGTAAGCTGGCGACCCAGCTGCGGCCAGATACGGTTGATTAATTCGGGCATATGGGGCCTAGAGGAAGAAACACTGCTAACCAAACTACAGAAATTTGGTGAAATCCTGACCTAGAAACAAAGCCCTTTCAGCATTTCGTCTGCGGGTTAAACCCGCCAGCACTCGACCGCCTGCTTTATTCCAACGGGGGAATTGATTGGCTGCGCCCGAATAATCTCTTTGATTTAAGAGCTTGAGCAAGGTGGAAATTCTCAGGGCTCCTGAGCCAACGTTATAGGTAAAGGACACTAAAGCTGAGAATTGATTGTCGTTAATCGGTACTTTGACTGCGCTATTGACCGCCTGCTCAAATCTGCGGACATCTTCCCTGAGCAGCCGCTCGGCCTCAGCTTCGGTGATCACCATACCCGATTTGACGCCCCGGGTTGAGCCATAGCCAATCGTCCAAACCCCGACAACATCCTGATAAGCCTTAAGTCGCAATCCTTCAAACGATTTGATCA
>JAKSDM010000957.1 GCA_022360135.1 Pseudanabaenales cyanobacterium
AAAGAGCAATTCCTCACTCAGACCTGGCAACAGCCCCATCCATAGAAGATCTGGCCAAAGTAGGGGCTTAAGGACGAGCTTGAGGTAGTAATCTGCACTGCGTCGATAGGCTGGCCAAAGACGATAAACGACTGCGCTGGCGAGGGTAATTCCAAACCCAAGGCCGATTCCCAAGAAAATCTCCTGCCTGACCCAACGCAACGTTAGTAACGAAGTGGGATCAAACACTAACCATAGCCGAGCAACCAGCAATAGCACCAACGCAGTAACGCCCATTGCCGCCAATATCTGGACTCGAGTTAATGGTTCGGGTTGGGGTTCATTTGGAAGCTGATTGTTCACATTGAACTCAAAAAGAATCCTTCATATTTTACCTACTAAATCGCGTTGCCCCTGTTTAACGATGGCAATGTTGGATGCAGAGCAGCGCTACTAATGCCAGCCCGGTGAGTTACCAACACCCCAATCGCCTCAAGATAGGAATTGACCTGCAGTGCATTCATGCCTAAAGCATCAGCCGAAACTTGCATCGTTGTCTTATTGTCCGCCACTGCAATGATACGAGCCCCAGTTTGACTCAAGCTCATGACTGCGCCGCCGCCGCAGGCAGTGGCGGGAATCACAACAGCGTCTATCTGTTCGGCCCAAAGGTCACTGGCTTGAGCAGGGGCTTGGGTGACAAATTGAGGGGCTTGACTCAAACCCGCTAGCACACTAGGCAGGAATGTATACCCTAGTTCTTCGGCGGCCGATCGCGGCGAGAGCGTCGAATCGAGCGGCAAAGGGGAAAGCGCCGGGGCATGGGCGCAAGGCAGCTGGAATGTTCTGACAACTAGATGACTAATCACTGCTTCCGCCCCGGCTAAGGGGTCAACCCCTTGCCCCTGGCGATACTGCTGTAAGGCTTTGCCGCCAAGGTTGTCAGGGAAACGGGCGACGACGGCGATCGCGTCAGCCTGGCCATGGGTGATGAGTCGCTCCACTGCCCGTAGCAGACTGTCGGGGTTCTGGATTGTCCCCCAGGCTGCGCCAGAGCTAGCCGTCTGAAGTTCAACCCCTAAACCGGCGTCGGTTACTACATAGTCGGTCAAATCTAACCCCAAAGTCGCCCTGGCGGCATCAGCCGCCTGGAGATGTCGGAGTTTCAGCTCCGGTTCAATCGCTTGATCCAAGACTAAGCCGACTCGATTTTGATGCACTGGCCTTAGCCCCCAACGCCCAGCGGCGACTTGATCCAACCCATACCCCTCAACGTAGTATGTGTTGGTCAACGGCCAATAGAGGTGGGCTCCATTCAATACATTCGGATGGGTGATCAGGGTGTCGGCCACCTGTGCGATCGCCCGCGCCACCGGCAACGCATCTCCTGCATAGCCGCCGATCGCCGCCCCAATACCGGTAGGAACAATCAGCATGACGGTATAGGGGCGCTGACTCACTCTGTCACCGTCACCACTGCTTCAATGAGAACTTTCCGCCGCAGTTTATCCACACTGACCACAGCCCATCGCAAAGGCTCTCCGCGCCTCTGAAGCGCCGCCTCAATTTCCTGTAGTAGTTCCCCCGTAGATGCCTTCAGGTCAATCTCTGCTGCAATGAAATGGATACTCATTGGCGCATTTTTGCTTCTAATGACTGCGTGCAATCTGAAGCCTAAACCTTAAAAAAGCGAAGCGTGCTTTACCCCCTACCCCTCAGCCAATTTCCAGTATCTGAAACCTAGTGTCTGACCCCCATAGCGGTTTGCATTTGGATAAACTACTCCCTACCTCCTGTACCCTATACCCTGCCTTCACTAAGATATATTCAACCCAAACAAGAATCACTGTCATTCCTACTTCTGAAATTGGCCAAACTGAAGCTCGTACACAGTGTCCTCTTTCTCCGTTTCAATGTTTAGGTCAGAACGCGGATAGGCGACACACAAAAGGGCATATCCCTGCCCCTGAAGTTCTGGACTAATGCCCATACCGTCTGTCTGATCCACCACACCCTCCAGTAATTGAGCCGCACAGGTTGTACAAACACCAGCGCTACAGGAGAAGGGCAGGTCTAACCCGGCGTTATGAGCCGTTTCTAAAATAGTTTTATCCTCTGGCGCAGTTAAGATGTGGGTATTCCCCTGATGCTGAATTTCAACCGTGTAGGTCTTGGGCATTGTCTTGTTTGAATCGTTTTCGATCGCTGAAGAGGGACTGATACTCATGCATTATCTCCATTATCTGGAAATGTGCGGTCGAACTCTTCCAGCAGATCATCCATTTCCTCCAGAGCCTGGTTCACATCAATTCTTAGAGTGCCGAGATCCGGCAGTTCTAGCAAACGAACTAAGGAGTCTCGTTTGCCCTTAATCTCGCTGATGCGCTGACGAATCACCTGTAAATCCATTTGATGTCAATTTGGTTCAAATACCTCATTAATCAGGATAAGCAACTTTGGCTCCATTGAGAGCAGTTTTCCTCAGTTCCGCCTCAATTTTGAACAAATTCATCTGGCTAGGAGATGATGATATAAAGAATCATTCACTGTTAAAAGTCGCAATATAAATCAGCAAACAGTTATGTTACGCCAGATTCACTTAAGCTTCTTGCTCATGCTCATCGGCGGCGCCTTGACCGTGGTAGGCTTTATTGCCTACTTCCAAGAGAGCGCCACCCTAAATTTGGTGGGGTTTTTCTATGGCATCCCTGCTTTACTGGGCGGTTTAGCGTTGAAGGCATCTGAACTCAAGCCGGTTCCCTTCTCCCAAACCACAACCCCAGAAGTTCTGGCGCTACGAGAGCAGCAAGCCACATCCACCCAAAACCAGCTGCGCAAAGATGTTACCCGCTATCGATACGGCCAGGATATCCATCTCGATGAAGCTCTGAAACGGTTAGGGCTTGGCCGTACTGATGATGAGCATCCCATCCTGGATGGGATTCGGGAAGTTGAAAGGGATGGCGCCTATACCCTGGTTTTGGAATTTCAGTCTACTTTTATCCCCTTAGAAGCCTGGCAAAATAAGCGCAGCAAGATTGAAAAGTTTTTTGGGCCTGGGGTGCTATCCGAAATTACTCAACCTTCAGAGGATCGAGTTGAACTGGCCCTGATTACCAGTTTGGAGCCGACCTAGGGGATATTTGAACAGTCTAAAATTATACTCTATCCACGTAGGAGCGAAGCATTCGATTCAAAATTTTCCTGATTTTCTGGAATTTATCTGTCGAATGCTTCACCCCTACCCGTCAGCGAAAATGCTTTTCAAGCAACTTTAATTAAGAAGGCGGACAGATTCATTTCTCCAGCCGAACGGCATACCATTGAAGAGTTTCACCCGGTTTGATCTCAAATTCACAAGCAGTGTCGATCAAATGTTCAGCCTGTGCCTGTAAGGAAGGAAATTTCTGTAAATGCCTTGGCAGCTCATCCT
>JAKSDM010001390.1 GCA_022360135.1 Pseudanabaenales cyanobacterium
AGCTTTGTCCCAGCTGATCGGGGAGACGCCAAGAGTTTCAAATCAGCGACAGGAAAATTGCGGCTCTCCAACAAATTCAGTAATTCAACGCCAACGGCTCCCGTCGCTCCCAAAATTGCAACTCGATAGGATTCAGGCAAGCTAGTGTCCTCCTAAGATAAGAATCACTAAGTAAGAATCATTCAGTTTTTGTTAGACATAATTTGCTTTGTAAAGTTTTTGTAAAGTTTTTTATGCAAACAGCTTACAAATTTAAGGACAACTGTCAGTACGAGGATTCAAGCTAGCGCGTCGAATCGGTCTAAATCTTTGA
Source organism: Pseudanabaenales cyanobacterium (assembly GCA_022360135.1). Lineage (GTDB taxonomy): Bacteria > Cyanobacteriota > Cyanobacteriia > Phormidesmidales > Phormidesmidaceae > JAKSDM01. The sequence goes on from JAKSDM010001390.1 coordinate 314, forward strand.
TCGGCCTATTGTTTGATGAAGTTTACTTTGCAAGGATTCGTAGATATCCAAGCTAAATTGCATCCACTGAATTCCGTAAGCATCCTCGCTAAGTATAAGAACTCATTAGAATCACTTTACTATAAGAACTTAGCGACGCCTCTGAAAAAATCTAAACTGATTGCAATCAAACCAATCGCCGTTCGATTGACGTTGCTCACCCTGGCGATGTCTCCTGTCTCGCGATAGGGGATAATCCGTTATGATAACTTATCACGGTCAATATCTTGATCCGTCGTCTCCCTCCAGTGGGCGTAAAGCAATTACTGAACTCGTTAAGGAACTCAATGAAAGTTACTCAGGAACAATTGCCCGAAAGCCAAGTGGGCTTGGAGATTGAAATTCCTCCAGAAATGTCCAAGCAAATCTATGAGGAAGTCCTGCGTAAGTTTATGCGCACTTCTAATATTCCTGGGTTTCGTAAAGGTAAGGCGCCTCGTCAAGTCCTTATCCAGCGTTTTGGTCGTTCTCAGATTAAGGCGGCGGTTCTGGAAGAGTTACTGCAGGACGGTGTTAAAAAGGCGATTGAGCAGGAGGAGATTGAAGCAATTGGCAACTATCAGCTACGATCTTCCTTCGATGAATTGGTCAGCCAGTTTGAACCGGGCGACGCGCTGATGCTCTCCATCGCTGTCGATGTGCCTCCTCGGGTTAGCTTGAGCCAGTATAAGGGCCTGGTCGTCAAAGCGGAAGAGGTTAAATACGATTCCAGTCGGGTAGAAGATACATTGGAAGAATATCGCAATAATCTGGCGACGCTAGTGCCGATTGAAGATCGGCCTGCTCAGATGGCTGATGTGGCCGTCGTCGATTTCGTGGGTAAGTTGATCAAAGGGGAAGAAGAGCCTGAAGAATTTCCTGGCGGCAGCGCCCAAGACTTTCAAATTGAGATGAAGGAAGGCCAATTTATCGCAGGATTCATTGAAGGTATTGTCGGGATGAACCTGGAAGAATCAAAAGAGATCGCCGTCACCTTCCCAGAAAACTATCCTCAAGCGGAATTGGCCGGACAATCCGCCATGTTTAACCTGACTCTCAAGGAATTAAAAGAGAAAGAACTGCCGGACTTAGATGATGATTTTGCTCAAGAGGTGAGTGACTTCGAAACGTTAGAGGCTCTGCGGCATTCCCTCGAAGAACGCTATCAGAAGGAAGCTGAAGATAAAACAATCGCTAATCAAGAGCAATCTTTGTTAGAGGCGCTGGTCAATCAGCTGGAAGCCGAGATGCCCCAAACCCTGATTAAGCGAGAAGTTGATTATTTGGTTACCCAAACAGTCATGCAGTTGAGTAATCAGGGCCTCGATATTCAGAAGTTCCTGACAGAGGCCGTTGTGGAGAATATGCGACAGCGATCGCGGCC
>JAKSDM010000674.1 GCA_022360135.1 Pseudanabaenales cyanobacterium
CCATTAATTTATTTTCCAACCCTTTTCTGAAGGTAGAATCGACAGTCGCGCCAATTTCTAATTTAAGCTCTGTGATTCTCTGATTCAGGACTTCAAGTCGCTCTTGCCAATATTCAAGCTTCAGATTTCGCTCACCCATCTCCTGCTTTTAGTATCTGGATTGCCTGGTCAACCTCGTCGATTTCCTCCAAGAGTAGGAGCTGTCGTTTTTCTAGCTTGCCCGCGATCGTCACATCAGTAATCGCCCCTAATTCTTTCTGCACCATGTGAAGCTGCTTTTCCAGATCTCTCAGCTTAGTTTGCCAATATTCCAGTTTCAATTGTTGCCCCCGAGTCAGCGATCGCGCCCCATCTGTCAATTTAACAATTCTCTCCAACTGCCGAGTCAGACGCTCCATGTCGGGTTGAAAATCTGGATCGGGTCGCGCTAAGGCGGCATTGCGGTGAGCCAGCGGTTTCAAGTCGCTGGGCAAATCATTTTCTGCTGGAATACACGCCCCGCCGACCAATAGAGGAATTACTGGAATCCCCCGATTCAGGGCCGTCTCAACTTCAATTCGCACCCAGTCATTGGGGTTATCTAACCGGCGCTGACCGTCTGGGTCGGTCACCGTCACCCAATCGGAACCGATAACCGCGACTAGAACCTGGCAATTTTGGGCTTTTTCCCTTAAGTGAAGGCGATAGTCGTCGCCGAGTGGAATCGAATACACATCTCGGAAGACTGCTTCGGGGCCGAAGTGCGTTTCCAAATATTCATAGATGCGGCCAGTGATATCCTGGCTATCGTTTCGGCGGTAGGAAATGAAGATGGAGTTTGGGGTTAGCATAATTCAACTGGAGACTAGCCTGAATGAGTCATCGCCGCCAGAGAGCCCTGCTCTGCTATTAAAACCAAATCAACCCCTGATCAGCCAGAAAGTTTAAGCTTTTTCTCATAGACGACAGAGCCATGGGCTGCATTTGCTCTGTCTTTAGGCATGATTAACTTGATACCCGTCACTGAAAATTGTCAGGACGAGGGGGATAAATCAGATGAGTCGACGGTTTTATGACGGTTTTATAAATTGGAATATGACAACAATCCTGGACAAGACCCCCATGTCTCCCAAAAGCCTTGAAAACTCGTTGGCTAAAACCCTCTATTGAAACAACGAGAGAATAAGGGTTTCAGGAGATGTGACAGTCTACGCCAGGATTATTGTCATATCCCCGGTTGGATGGCCTTAGCACATCTGGGATTTGGACCTATAGAAGAGCCCAGTGAGTTCCGCTTGCAGACTCTGTTGCGTTGGATTATACAGGTTGTCGATCAAGTGATGTACCCTGATTGCAGGTTACTGATTCTCCCTCACTGACCTCGATCGCACTCGATATTAGAATGCCAATCACTGCGAATCCCCCTAACGTCATACCAATTCTCAACAGTGGCTGCTCGACGAGAGGAAACTGGGCGTCCTTTTCTGAGACGGACTCAGATTTTTGAACACCGAGAGCAGGACTGGTGGCGACGCTCAGCAAAAGGCTCAGGCTGATGAAGGAATGCAGCAAATTTCGGCTTGTTTTCATGGGTTAAAATCTTCCTTAACTATGCGGTAGTTTTGGGGTATATGGGGCAATGAGAAAAAACCGGCGCTAAGGCTGAAAAGCCTACCAACTAGAGCTTTAGCCTGTTATTTTCTGCAATCTTGAGATCTCAAGTTCGTCCAGATGCTTGATCTGAAATGAGCTACACAAAAACACCATTGCAATCCGCAAAAATGGTAAGAATGTTTCCCCAGCTCTAATTTTTGAGAGAATGAACAGAGATTATCGGTGCGGTCAATCCAAATGATGTTGGCTAATCTTTGGCTTATCTTATGTAGCATTCCCTGATTCAACGACGCTCCAACCCGGTAGATTATCATGCTGTCCCAGCAAGAGCAGCCTTTTGAGGAACGTCAAGCCCTATTGGAATCATGGCAACCTCTATATTGATAGTCTTACCAAGCCCCATAAGCCCCATGTGAATCTGTAATGAGAAGATTTTCATGGTAATCGTCGCCTCTCACACTATCTGTGATCGATCTGTAGGAATACCCTCTTTACAGTAGGATAGTGAAGGTTTTGAATCGGAATGCTCGATGTCTACTATTACAGTATTTGGCTATGGTTCTCTGCTCTCCCAAAAATGGGCTGAGGAAATGGTTGAGAGCTGCTTAAGTAATTTTCGCCTTGTGAGAGTTAAGGGATATCGGCGTATCTTTAATAAGGTAGGTATCGTTTTTTTTCGGCGTTACAATATTCCACAAGACGATTTGAAGGTGTCATCTTGCGCCACTAGATATGATGGCGAAACTGAAATAATATGCTCTGCTTTTGAGTGTTCTGGCAAGGATTTTTTGAAAATCTATGAAAGAGAACATCGATTTAGATGGATTCTTGTAGATGGTGTTGACTCAGAAGGAAGAACCCATCAAGGACGTATGTGTACGGAGTATACGGATGAAGACTATCTGCTCAATAAGTGTATTCTTGAAGAAGAGTATCATTCAAGAGTTAAGCAATACTACCAGGGCAAGATATGGAGGAACGATATATTCCCGCATACTCTATATCTTCGTCACTGCTTAAAAGCGGCAAAGCAACATAGTGGGGATGTCTATAATAATTTTATATCCACCAGTTATCTGTCTGATGGCTCAACTCCGATATCAGAATATTTGGTTGAAAATCCTTGGATTTTAGATGAGATGGGTGATGATTACTCATATCAGAAAGCGGAATCGTAAGGAGTTCAAATCGTTTAGATCGCGCCGACATCTCTTACTATTTGCTCATCTGCGTTTAAGTAAACTCCTATAGATGTGAGTTAACGTACTCTTGGCAAGACCTAATTTTTTGCCAGGGGTGTATTCTGTACCCTTTCCATTTTTACAGCATAAAATTTGCTTCAA
>JAKSDM010000487.1 GCA_022360135.1 Pseudanabaenales cyanobacterium
GAAGTTTAGCGATTTCGGTGATGTGGGCTTGGAGTTCCTGCTGTTGCTCAGCGTTCATAAGATTTACTTTGCGATCGGGACTCCTCTATTTTGATTTTTCTCTCATTGAATGATGACGCGCTCCCCTCGTAACTATCGGTTCAAACACATCCAGAGCCGTAATCTTAGCGCCGACCCCTGCTAGATATGCCCGGGCGGAATAATGACTTTGGCCAGTCGACTGGGCAGAACTGACATTATCGCTGGCAGAGGAGGAGACGGGGGGGTAAACTTTAGATCAATCATGGTGATGGATGCGGAGTAATTGGTATAAATTTACAAGCATTCATCACTTTTCTCATTTCAGCAATACTTCCACCGATTTGGGCCAGAGCATCATGCCCCTTATTTGGCCTAAATTTAGGTACTTAACAAGGTTTAGCAATCAGTCTGTTGACGCCCCATTCCAGACGAGATAGTCTGTATTTATTCCAGATGGCACAGCTTGAAATTATGGCTCGCCCTCGAGAGTTCGATCCCCAAGCCGCCCTCCAGACCGCCATCCAAGTGTTCTGGGAGAAGGGCTACGCCAACACGTCCGTTGGTGAAATAGTCAAGCGATCGGGCGTGGCAAAATACGGAATCTACGGTACATTCGGCAACAAGGAGGAGCTGTTTAAGCAAGTACTCGCCCAATACGCCCGCGATCGCCATCAGGATATCCAACGTCCGATTCGGCAGCCCGGCGCCTCTCTGCCGGAGATTCGCGCGTTTTTTGCCGAGGCTCCCAAACTGATGACCCAGGAGGGTTACCTCCATGGTTGCCTGATTTGCAACACTGGGATTGAACTGGGCCTGCGGGATCCGGAAATCCGCAATTTCGTCAACAATTTCTTTGGCGACATTGCCCGAGTGCTCCAACGGTGCCTGGTTCGCGCTGTAGAGAAGGGAGAACTGGAGACCCCCAAGGATATTATTGGGATGGCGAGCTACCTTGCAACCGAGTTTCGCACAGCCCTGATGTTGGCCCGCAGCGGTTATTCCCGCCAGGACATCGAACAGCATTTAGAGATTGCCCTGCAGGTATTGCAGTAATTTTTTTTGGTCTATTCCAGACCAAATAGTCTGAAATCTTAATTCGGAACATTCCCCCTGAGACTCAATCATGTACAACCCCAAAACACTTTCATGAGGAGACTTGCCACCATGCACAACCCCAAAATTCTCGTCACGTCTGTAGCAGGACGAACTGGCTCGGCTGCGGTCCGGCAGCTATTAGACCGAGGTTTTCCGGTACAGGCGTTTGTTCGTCGTCGCGATGCTCGCGCAGCCAGGCTCGAAAAAGCGGGGGCAGAGTTGTTCGTCGGCGATTTATTTGATTTTCGAGATCTGTGCACAGCCCTGATTGGGGTTCAACGGGCTTACTATTGCTCACCTTTTACCCCCAATTTTTTGCATGGGGCGATGTTGTTTGCGATCGCCCGCCGAGGCAGCCAAGTTGGAAGTAGTGGCGCTGATGAGTCAATGGAATTCCTATTCGAGCCATCCGTCCGTTGTCAGTCCGAACACTGGATCGCTAACCAACTGTATCGCTGGATGCCATCCGTGGATGTCATTCACCTCAACCCCGGCATTTTTGCCTTTGAGTATCTGTTAGGATTACCAGCCATTGTCCACTTTGGTCGACTCCTGGCTCCCTTTGGGGAGGGTCGCAATGCCCCCCCCAAACGAAGACATTGCCCGCGTCGCCGTTGGCGTCTTAACCAATCCGGCTGCTCACATCGGTAAAAGCTATCGACCCACCGGGCCAAACCTGTTATCCACCCAAGATATGGCCGACATCCTGGGCAAGATTTTAGATCGCCCGGTAAGGTATCAAGATACCTCGTTCGCCATGTTCGCCAAGGCGGCCAAAGCGATGGGGTTTCCAGACTTTGAGATCTCCCAGCTCCGGTTTTACGCCGAAGACATTCGGCGAGGGACTTTTGCGGTGGGGGGTTCCACAAACCATGTTGAGTTAGTCACTGGGCAGAAACCCGAGTCCTTTGAACAGATCCGCTCGACGGCACCTCAACAATCCATCCCTAATCCATCCTCGGCTGACCCACATGGGTAAGTTCGGCGCCCTCGCCTTTCTGGTGCGGACTCGGCTCAGTCAGGTTCCCGATTTGGATCAGTGGGAGCGCGATCGCAACCACCCCGTGCTCAAGCAGCCCCATTTAGCGATTGATAGTCAAGAATGGGTCGCCAGGGTGCAACAGCAGCAGCATACCGTAGGATCCGTACTATCCGTTTACCTGACTTAGAACGGTTTCCATTTGTATTGACTACACTCTGCACCCTACACCGAATAGCACTGAAATAAGCCATGTGGGCAATGCCCAGCCTACGGAATATCAGGGCTTTTAGCGATTTATAAACGCTTATTTCAGTGCCATTCCACCCGACACCCTACCTTCACTGAAAGGTATTCAATCCAGGCGAGAATTGCTATAGATGGTCTCTAAAATCGCTGTCTGCCGCCTCAAACTAAAAACTAGATGCACATCAGCTTACCCAGCTTTCAATAAATACTTGAATAATCATTCCAAAAAGTCATAATGGTCTTGTCAATTAAAACTGGGTTATCCAATTAAGCGGGAACATTCTGACTCCTGAATTCTGACTTCTGTAGGGCTCTGCCCTTCTCGAAGAGTATTCTGTTTCAGAGATACTTTCCCGCATTAAGTTGACACCCTAAAAATACTATGGCCAGGAAGAAGGAATTTGACCGGGAAACGGTGTTGGAGAAGGCAATGGAAGTATTCTGGAGCCAAGGATATGAGGCGACCTCTATCCAGGACCTGGTTGAATGTATGGGCATTAATCGAGGCAGTCTATATGACACTTTTACCGATAAGCACACCCTCTTTCTAGCTGTGATCGCCCATTATCAGAAGACTGTCTTCGAACAGACATTTGCTCACCTGGCAGCGCCAGGGGCGTCGAAACAGGCAATTATCGATCACTTCCATGCTGTAGTTGATCGGGCCATTGCGGATGGTAGGCGCTGGGGCTGTCTCATGACCAATACCATCGTGGAGTTAAGCGCCCACGACTCAGCCATTGCAGCTTGCACCCAAGCGAATCTCCAGCAAATCGAAAGCATCTTTTACCAAGCCTTAGTCAGTGCGCAGCAGCAGGGAGAGCTTAAGCCGGATCCTGATCTCCGTGCTTTAGCCCGCTACCTGACCGCTAGCATGCAAGGTTTGCGCGTGATCTCTAAGGTCATGCCGGACCCTGATGTCCTACGAGATATCGTCAAGGTTGTGCTTTCCACCTTGGATTAAGTCAATTTTTTGGGCTTAAATTGGGACGGTTGTTCAAAAAATACTCAATTTGATTTCTAGGAGGATTTTCATGAGCCTAACCCAAGATCTGGCGAACAAACTCGCTCAAAATCAGGCTAATTTACCCCCCGATGTCATTCCAGTCATGGGTAAAGCGACAGAAGACTTGGTCAAGTCTGGCATTGCCCGCCAGAGCTTGAAGGCGGGTGATGCCGCGCCTAACTTTACCCTACCCAATGCAGTGGGCAAATCAGTTGAAATGCGTGAACTGCTGTCCACGGGGCCAGTTGTCATTTCCTTTTATCGGGGCCAGTGGTGTCCTTATTGCAACCTAGAATTGCACGCCTTACAACAGGCGTTGCCCGAAATCCAGGCATTAGGCTCCACACTGGCGGCCATCTCGCCCCAAACCCCTGACAATTCCTTGTCTACGACTGAGAAGAATGAACTGACTTTTGAAGTGCTCAGTGATGTTGGCAACCAAGTTGCCCGCCAGTTCGGTCTAGTATTCAGCCTACCAGAAGAACTTCGGCCGATTTATCAAAGCTTTGGCATTGATATTCCGGCTCACAACGGCGACAACACCTTTGAGTTACCCATCCCCGCTACCTATGTAATTAGTGCCGACGGCGCGATCGCCCATGCCTTTGTCAATCCAGACTACACCAAGCGACTGGATCCAGAAGATATTGTGGCAGTGCTGAGATCGTTGTGAGGAATCAGAATTAAGCGCCTCGATAAGACAAATGAACATTCATCTTAGAGCTGGGCTGGGAGGGTTGTTTGTGGCTGACTACTGCTTGGGGTTGTTGGCCCCGTCGAGCTGAAATCAATTTTGAATTTGACACTTCTAGCCAAACGGTCAATTCAGTCAGGCTGTCAATCAAAAGACAAGCCGACCCTTCCTGGTTGCTCTTTTGGTAATATCGAGCCGCTTGACGGTGTTCCTGCTTAGAGAAAGAGAGCCCTCGCTCGTACAATCTGCCCCGCACAACCAAGAATTTAGAGGAGGTATCGTAGCGAATTCCTAGTGCCTTTAATAGGTCTGCTCTGAGAGTGAACATAGCAAACTCCAATTCACGTATTACCAACTGTCACTAAATTTATAGACGGTGTAAAGCACTATCCCGTTCCCTTTATATCTTGATTATTAGGATAACTATTGAGGAACGACTTATTGTTTTAGCCGTCTATAGAAATCCTAAATCAGTCATAAATCCTGTGACCCTAGAACCCCTGTTGGATAAGGGTTACATAGCCTTGAAAAGCCTTTGGCGTCTACAAATCAAATAGGCTTGCTCTCGCCAGTCATGCCCTTCTCCAGATTTATCAGCGTAAAAATTGCTAATCGCATATTAGGCGTCAGTTAGGGGGGGAAATTCGAGCGGCGATGGCGGAATAAGTCCCAGGGTATTTGCAAAAGCGCCATTACTATACAGGCAAGAGTCGCCATTACCATCACTCGCCACGGCCATGCACCCAGCCAATCAATCAAGGACGGCTGGCTAGGGCGCATATTTCCTAGATATCCATAGTTGAAGCCAAAAACAATGTTGATCGGGAGAATGATTGCTAAATAGAGGAGACCCGCTCCAATTGCCAACCGATAATCCTGCCAAGTTGGTCGAAACCTATGCACAATCACCATGTAGATGGCGGCTCCCACAATTGTGGCGTGATGTAGCCAGAAGAGCCAAAATGCAAGTGTTATCGGTCCCAGCTGTAGATCTGGCGTGAGGATGCCCTGTAGGCTAAAGCCAATTCCCCAGAAATAGAGCAAGGCGACTAAAAACCGCTGCCGCCAAATCAACGCCAGGGGCATCAAAAGCGCGACGATATCACAAATTTGAATAGGCAACGATTGCGCCGGGACAAAATTGGCAGGGAATAGCCACCAAGCGTGAATAATTATCCAAATCAGCAGCGTAATCTTGGCAAACGCCCTCTCCAGCCTGATTAACTTGAGGGCGCCCCGCCACCTTAGACCAAAGCTGATCACATATCCCCAAAACACAGTCAGTAGACCCACTATGATGAAGTGAGTCGGTGAAAACGGTTGAAAATGGTGAACTGAATCTTGAATCATTAAGATTGGAGTCATCTATATGGTCCTAGTTTGAGCGCCAAAAATGGTGAACTTGTGAGGAAATCAGAAACGTTAAGTTTGCTCAGTGCGACAAAAGAATTTTTGAGTATGGTATATATGTATTAGTTTGACTCAGTCTTTTTTAATCCCTCCCACCTTGAACTTTACTGACCTGTTATTAAAGGGAAAAATCCATGGGTATCAGAGAAAGTTATGAAAACGGCGTATTTAGTTGGGTTGATCTGGCTACCATTGATCTAGACGCCGCTAAACAGTTTTATACCAAACTATTTAACTGGGACTTTCAAGACTTGCCAGTTGAAGAGGGTCCATCCTATTCCATGGCGTTCAAAAACGATCGCAGAGTAGCTGCCCTTTTCCTCATGCCCGACGAAATGAAAGGGCGAAATATTCCCTCCCACTGGCAGAGCTACATCAATGTCAAAGACTTAGAAGCAACCGTGCAGAAGTGGA
>JAKSDM010000524.1 GCA_022360135.1 Pseudanabaenales cyanobacterium
CGATGAAAATGACGGGATTGCAGAAATTATTGTCAATATCGACAATCAAGAGGCCGATCGCTGGTTTGCCGATCAAAATCTAGGCACTAGTAGTGTCAATGCTAATAGTTTCACTACTCGCACTGTCGCTAGCGGTCTCTACATCAATCAAACTGATTTAATTGAACTGACAGCGATTAAAGATGGCGGCGAGCAAGGCGCCATCGACTACATTCAGTTTATTGCGGTCGATGATCCAACACCGTCTGCTCCTGAGATCACCAACCCGGCAGGGGGAAATGCAGATGTTCTCAGGGGCGGCGCAGGCAATGACATTCTGGATGGGGGCTTAGGCGATGACATCCTTTACGGTGAGGATGAGTTTGACGCTAATCAAGCAGGCGGTAATGACACGATCTACGGCGGAGATGGTGATGACATCCTGTTTGGCAACTCTGGCGATGACATCCTCTATGGCGACTTCGACAGCGCCGCAGGCGAAACCATTACCGTCTTTGAGTCCAGCTTCGAAGGGGCGACATCAACAGGGATTGTCGCAGCGCCTCTGGATGGTTGGGACTCAAGCGATGGCTATATTGAAGTGTGGGCGTCCCAATCTGCTGACGGCAATAACCATATTGAGCTGAACGAAGACCCCATCAACTACTACCAAGATACGCGCCAGATCTCCCGTCAGATTGAGACGATTGCAGGGCGGCATTATACCCTTACCTTCCAATATGCGCCGCGCAATGGCTTCAACGCCAGCGTCAACGCGATGGAAGTGAGATTGGGGGGAGAAACATTATTGGCGATCGCAGAGGACGGTGTGAATCACAACAGTCTCGACTGGCGGACCTATAGCGTCAGTTTTGACGGAGATGGCGACACCAAAACCCTAGAATTTGTTTCTACTGGTCAAGCTGTGGCCTATGGTCGGGGAGCCCACCTGGACGATATCAAACTGATTGCTGAATCTTCAGCTGGTGAACTCAGTGGTGAAATTTATAATGGCAGTCGCTATTTGCTGACAGACTCCACCATGACCTGGGAAGAGGCCCAAGCCTATGCTGAGAGCCTAGGAGGCAACCTGGTCACCATCAACGATGCTGCCGAGAACCAATGGCTGAAAGATACATTCGGGACGACCGAGGGACTATGGATTGGCTTCTCAGACGCTGAAACAGAAGGCGTCTGGAAGTGGGCCAGCGGAGAAGTTGCCGACTGGGTTCTGGGCGCAACCAACGACGATATCTATACCGACTGGGCTCCCTATCAACCTGATGACGCTCAAGGGGAAGGGGGACAAGACTACGCAATCCTGAGTTACATCTGGGATTCCAGTACTGACAAATGGGATGATACGGCCTCAAATGAATCATTCCAGCTCCGGGGGGTCATCGAGATTAAGTTACCGCCCGAACTTGGGATGGGTAATGAACTGACAGCAGGCAATGATAGTCTGACTGGCGGCAGCGGAAACGACACCCTCTATGGCGGTGCTGGCGACGATATTCTCAACGGTACGGACAGTGTTGCAATTGGCCTCAATGAACAAGACACTCTAATGGGCGGCGACGGCGCTGACCAGTTCATCTTGGGAGATGCCAACTCCGCTTACTATAACGCTGGCGGCAGTCTAGACTACGCCCTCATCCAAGACTTCACCGCCGGTATCGATACGGTTCAGCTCCACGGCTCAGCTGCCGATTACCAACAGTCTTCGCAAGCGGGTAATGTCTTCCTCTACCATGGGATCACCCAAGACTTGGTAGCTCAATTTGAGCACCTGAATTCTCTCGATTTCAACAGTAACGTCACCTTCGTTTAAGAGTTCAGGACTATCCATTGGGCGAGTAGAGGGGTGCATGCCCCCCTACTCGCTGCTTGTCTGTTTAACCCGTTTGGCCAACGCAGTAGAGGAGCCAGTTGGCTTTGCTCACATCTGTGCTCTCTGCGAAGCAGATTCGGCTGCTTCAGTTAAGGTATGATTTACCCACAGCTAGCAGCCAGATTTGAGTTGTATAGACATAATAAGTTTATGGATGCCGCTTCAGCGCTGTTCGGAGGAGTCCAGGTCATCAGCCAACTGACGTACAACCAAAATGTCTGTTCAGCCAAAGCTACCGATAATTACTCAAACATGAACACTGCCACTGTCACTAAACATTATCAAAAAGTCTTACGAATCCAAACTCATGGTAAGTCACTGGGCCGTTTTACCAATCGGGTTCAGGAAGCCGTTAAAGAATCAGGGATTCAAACCGGACTCTGTGTCGTATTCATTCGTCACACGTCAGCCAGTCTAGTCATTCAGGAAAATGCCGATCCCGATGTTTTGGTAGATATGGAGAACTTCCTTGCTAAGCTGGTGCCCGAGGATGGCTCGTATATCCACAGCGCCGAGGGACCTGACGATATGCCAGCCCATATCCGGACGGCGCTGACCCATACCTCTGAGCAGATTCCGATCATGAATGGCCGCCTTGCACTCGGTATTTGGCAGGGAATTTATCTTTGGGAGCATCGCCGACATGGGCATATGCGGGAAGTGGTCGTGAGCGTGATGGGGAACTGAGTATGGATTCGATTGGTCAGGGATTGGCGGGGGTAGGACTTTCGAGTATTCCAATCGCGCCTGAAGGTTTTCGCTCAGGATTTGTGGGCATTGTAGGACGGCCGAATGTGGGAAAATCCACCCTGATGAATCAGTTGGTGGGGCAGAAGATCGCCATTACCTCGCCTGTCGCTCAGACGACGCGGAATCGGTTGCGGGGTATTCTGACGACGCCAGCAGCGCAAATTATCTTTGTGGATACACCGGGGATTCATAAGCCTCATCATGAACTGGGTAAGGTGCTAGTGCAGAATGCCCGGACTGCGATCGCAGCAGTTGACCTCACCCTGTTTGTGGTGGATGGATCAGCGCCAGCAGGTCGGGGCGATCGCTATATCGCCGACCTGCTAACCACCAGCTCCCCCCCTGTGGTGTTGGGAATGAATAAGCTGGATCAACAAGCGACGGCGGCAGAAACCGAAATTACCCGAAGCTATCAGGAATTAGCTAATCTCGGTGACTGGCCAGTACTCAAGTTTTCGGCGCTGACCGGAGACGGATTAGAAACCCTTCAAACTGTCTTGATAGAACGCCTGGACTGGGGTCCCTACTACTATCCGCCTGATTTGGCGACGGACCAGCCGGAGCGCTTCATCATGGGAGAGCTGATCCGGGAGCAGATTTTGCTGCTGACTCGCGAAGAGGTGCCCCATTCTGTAGCGATAGCCATTGACCGGGTAGAGGAGGAAGAAACCATTACCCGCATCTTAGCGACGGTTCACGTTGAGCGTTCGTCCCAGAAGGGCATTCTGATTGGCAAAGGCGGCGGTATGTTGAAAGCGATTGGCACAGCCGCCCGGCAACAAATCCAAAAACTGATTGCTGGCAAGGTTTATTTAGAACTATTTGTGAAG
>JAKSDM010001703.1 GCA_022360135.1 Pseudanabaenales cyanobacterium
AAATACGAATAAGTACACTCCTCCCAAAGATTTGGAGAATGGGGCGAATGTGCTGCTGCAGGTGCTGATATAGCTAATATTTTAGCAACACCTACCCTATGCTTTAACCAGGTTGCCGACTTAAAACGCCATTAATTTGTTTACAAACCGATAGGTCAGTTTGCGCCCTCTACCAGGGTCAGCCCCGTTCTCCAACAAGGTTAGTTTTTTTGGCGGATTTGCCATCGCCAAGCTGGTGGTGATGTTTTCGTTGTGTGCCGGAGCTGTCTTCGATGTGACGCTGGCTCTGTTTAACCCTAGGGAATGAATCCTTTCAGTCCTTGCCTATGACCTTTGGTCTCTTAACGGGGTAACATTACCGTTAATCAGGCCAATTCAGTTCCATCCGCCGGATGCTTGCATTATCTAATCACCTTGAGGAATTTTAATGACCGCCACTATTGCTGAGTTGCCCCGCCCCCGCTGGTCAATTATCATTTCAACTACTGTCTTGCACCTACTGGCGCTGCTAGCGCTATTACCCAGCAACTTTAGCTGGGCAGCTGTCGCCGTCGCCGTCTTGCTATATTGCATTACCATTGGGCTGGGAATTTCTCTGGGCTTTCATCGCCTCGCTAGCCACCGCAGTTTTCAGGTTCCCCGGTGGCTAGAATATTTTTTCATTTTTTGCGGTAGTCTAGCTGGGCAGGGCGCTGTCCTCGGCTGGGTAGGCTACCATCGCCTCCACCATCTTCATACCGATCAGCCTCTCGATCCTCACGATTCCAAGCGGGGTCTGTGGTGGAGCCACATTGGCTGGCTCATGCACACCATTCCAATGCGCAGCCAGCGGGCTCGGTTTACCCAAGATATTGCCGACGATCCGTTTTATCAATTCTGCCATGACTACTACATTGCTCTACAGATTGCCCTAGGGGTATTGCTCTATGCTCTCGGCGGCTGGCCGTTTGTTGTATGGGGGGTTTTTTTGCGTCTGTTTGTTGGCTTCCACAGCACTTGCTTTGTGAACAGTGTTTGCCATAAATTTGGCTACCAAACTCACAATACAGGCGATCGCTCCACTAACTGCTGGTGGGTTGCCCTGCTCACCTTCGGCGAAGGCTGGCACAACAACCATCACGCCTGCCAATCGTCAGCCCGCTACGGTCAGCAGTGGTGGGAGGTTGACCTGGTTTGGCAAACCATTCGCCTGCTCCGGGAAGTGGGGTTGGCGACGAAAGTTAAAACTTAGGAGGGAACCGCAGCTAAATATCCCATCTACAGTGTCGCCAACAGGGATGTCTCTGTCTCGCGTTTTTATCTGCGATCGCGATCCCAACGATAGATAGCATTCTGCAGCAATTGCAACTGATTTGAACCGGGATTGCGTTGCCGCTCATACTCAATCAGCCTATGCACCAGCGCCCGATCGCGGCTAGTTCGCTTAAGGAGTTGTTGGTATAGCCGCCTTTCCATCCCCCAAAGACTGATAGAGTAGCGATGGTTGACGTAGTAGACAATCCCACCCGCCAAGGCGACTAAGGGGAGCGCATATAAACCCCAAGTGAGTCCCTGGATTGTCAGAAAGGTCGTTGCTAAAACGATTGCGATCGCTGCTGTGGAGAACTTACGCCAGTTTTTTGAGGTTGAGGCGTCGGTTTCCGACTCATCCGTGTGGGGCAGTAGATGGATGTACTTTGCAGCCTCAGACCAACCCGTTTCCTCATCAGAACCGCATTCAGGGCAAGCGCGAGCCTTCACTGGCACATCTGCGCCGCAATTGGGACAAGTGAAGTACTTTGACATCCCATCTACCCTCCTAAAGTTCACAGTACTCGGGTTATTGAATGCGGTAAAGCTAAGGGCAAGTCTAATCAAGTCTACTCAAATGTCACCACAACTTCCATAGAATCATCCGTAACTTCTATAGAATCATCCGTTCTAAATTATCAGACTCCCCTACTTCCCATTTCGATTGCAGCACTATCCAAACGACATAGCCTGACTTCTTGTCTAACTTTAGCGCCAATTCTTTCGTAGAAGTTGACGCCGCGATCGTTGCTGGTAGCGACAGTCCAGTCGATTCGGCCACAGCCATTTTGCTTGGCGATCTGGCATAAGTGACGGATCAGGGCTTGGCCGATTCCTTTGCTTCGATAAGATGCTCTAAGATAAAGATCATCAAGCCAGATGCCTGGCTTTGCCAGGAAGGTTGAGTAAATATAGCGTTTCTCAGTTGTCTTGAATACAGTAACAACAGTGGGTAAACCACCCAATAATATCTTTTTCACTAATCTCGTCTATTGCTGAAGCAATAGACTGATTTAAAGCCTCATAGGTACGCGCTGCTTGAGACCTT
>JAKSDM010001214.1 GCA_022360135.1 Pseudanabaenales cyanobacterium
CCTATCATGGCCGAGTTGACCCAGAGGGCCGTCCGATTAGGCGCCCGGTTAAATCCGTTTTATTGATCCAGCGGAAAAATTAACGCCCCGGTCATCATCGGAAATTAAATCAGTCGGAATGTCAGGTGCAGGCAAGGTGACTATAATTTCTACCGCGCCTTTGCTATCAGCCAAATGCCATTGAGTCTTCCAAATCTAAGTCTTGACATAGCCAAGCCAAAAACTGCTAGGATATGAAAGTTTGCACCATTGGGGTGTGGCCAAGCGGTAAGGCAGCGGATTTTGGTTCCGCCATTCCCAGGTTCGAATCCTGGCACCCCAGTTGATTTCAGAGATTATTCGAAAAGACTGGCCTAATGGCTGGCCTGATTTTTTATGGATGATTGATACCGGACACCATCCCGAGGATCAATCATCAATTTTTGCAATGGTTCGCCCGCCTGCTCTGAATGGGCAATGGTAAAGAAGTAGATAGAATCTCTTTGTCGCGAGCGAAAGTGAGTAACAGAAGCCGCCATCCAATGATTTAGAAGGGGACATTGTCATCGTGGGATTTCGAAGGAATAGGACTCTCCTGAGTTGTGATTTCTGAAAAGTTCTCTAACTCATCATCATCTAGGTTTACTATCTGTCCATTAAAGAACTGGGCAAAGCTTTTAACAGACCGCTCTAGATCACCGTCTGCTTGATAGTTTGGCTGAAGCGGAGGAGGTGGAATGAAATCTGTTGTCGGTGGATTTGAAGCAGGGATTGGCTGAGTAGAAGGTGCGATCGCAGTCGATGGAAAAGTCTCCCCTGGTGGTGGAGCGGAGGGGATATGAGGAGGTTGTTGGCCAGCGGCGACAGTTGAATTTAACCCCGCCCCCGATTGCATTGATGAGGGAAGGTCAGGGGAAGCCGACTTGGGGGGTGAATTGGATTGGGCGGCGTTAGCAGTGGGTAACGGCTCCGTTTCTGAAACCGCCACCTCTAGACTGACTTTGATTTTTTGCTTAAAGACTTGTTCAAAGGCCGCCTCCATATTGTTCACCCGACCCTGCGCCATCTTAAAAAGCTGCTTGGAGTTAATCCCAATCCGCGCCGTTTGTCCATCAAAGCTAAGCAACCGTCCCTGTTGCCGCAAGAGCGCTTGGGTGCCAAAAGGGTGTAGTTTCGCTATTACTTGCCGCCAGGCTTCCTGCAAATCAAAGTTGGTGATTGAAACCAACGGCGTTGGCTCAATTGCAGGGACATTGGGCAACTGAGGCTTTGTCTGCTGAGAATTTACACCTGCGGCAGGCGGCTCGGTTTTGGGCTCGGTTTGCTTGGGGAGTGATGTAGTTGCCTGCTCTATTATCTGAGGAGGCTTGCTCTCAGCGATAGGGACGGATTGCGTAGATGGCTGAAATTCCTTGCCTAAAGAGGGCTTCACCCCTAACCCTTGTGGCTGCCCAACTCCTGTGCCCTGTCCCCTGTGCCCTGTCCCCTGTCCCCGCAATGCCGACGGCAACAACCCCAGCAGCGTCACCTCCAACCACAAACGCGGTTGCGTTGTATTTTTGACCTGGACTTCTGCTGTCCGCAAGTGCTGTTGTCCGCTCAGGAGGGCTTCAATCTCAATAGTTTGCACAAATTCCCGAATCTCTGCCCAGGTGGGTGGGGTAAGGGTCGTCAAATCCTGGCGATCGCCCGCTGTTTTGGCGATCAATAGATCTCGATAAAATCCGGCTAACGTCTGGAGCACAATCAGCGGCTCCCGTCCCCGATCCATCAGATGGCGGGCCTGGTCTAGTACAGCGGCGCTATTGTCTTGCGCGATCGCCTGCGCCAGCGTCAACAGATCCTGTTCTGGGACAGCCCCTATTAGGTCCCACACGCGTTCAATGGTGATTTGCCCTCCCAGCAAACTAAGCTGATCGAGCAAGCTCTCGGCATCCCGCATGCCCCCTTGGGAAATCTGAGCCGCCAGTCGCACCGCTTCCTCGGTGATATTAATTGACTCTTTGGCGGCAATGTCATGCAGGTGAGTCACCATTTCCTCTAGAGGAATGCGGCGGAAGTCAAACCGCTGACAGCGGGAAATAATCGTCGGCAATACTCGTTGAGGATCGGTCGTCGCCAGCACAAAAACCACTCGCTCGGGCGGCTCTTCCAGGGTCTTCAGCAAGGCGTTGAAAGCCGCCGTACTAAGCATATGGCATTCATCGACCACATACACTTTATAGCGGCACTGAACTGGGGCGAACTGAGCCCGTTCAATCAGTTCCCGAATGTTATCGACACCCGTGTTGCTAGCGGCGTCGATTTCTACAATATCCAGGGCGGCGTCTTTGGTAATGGATTGACAGACCTCACAGACCCCACAGGGTTCCGGTGTCGGCTGCTCACTTGCGAAGCAGTTGAGGGATTTTGCTAGAATTCGAGCGCTGGAAGTCTTGCCAGTGCCCCGAGGGCCACAAAAGAGGTAGGCAGGGGCGATACGGTTTTGGCGCAGGGCGTTGGCCAGAGTAGCGGCGATCGCATCTTGACCCACGAGCTGAGCGAAGGTCTGGGGCCGATATTTATGATGGAGCGGTTCGTAGGTCATAGATACTACGATAACCTCTTACGCCAGATCACCCGGCTGAAGCATACTTATCAATTAGCCTACCTCAAGCGGTCCAACATGGTGAGATATTGCCGCTCCCGATTGTACTTATTCGATTTCGTTATTTAGAGAAGAGAATTCAATGATGAGGGTTTCCGCCTCATTCGGGTTGATTAGACAGAAATCCTTAGTTCTAGGGTGGCGGTTCCAGGCGGTCTGGTTGGTCAGAAGGGACCTACCTGAAGCTTCCACTCCAGCAGTTTCACTGCCTACTAGAGATTTCTGGGTTAATTTGCCTCCTGGAGTCCGATCAGGGAGCGCAGCTATGTTGGAATTTGCGGTTGGCGTGTTCTGTACCGCATAACCATGAAAATAGGCATGAATCAGGGTGCGAAATAAGACTTGTAGGTCCGCTGGCAGGGTCTGTTCGATCTCCTCGACCGTCCCATAGCAATCAGTCACTTTTCCCATAGCCTGGGCAATTAATAGGTTTTGGGCTAGACCTGTAGGGTGCGACGCCCTGAGGCTAACCCAACAGGCTTCAAACGCTTGAATTCCTTTAATCATGGTAAATCTCTGAAATATCTGAGTACAAGTACGCAAGACCATGGGACCGGTGGACTTGCACAACGATAGCGCTTCATCGTTACTTAATATTCCCCGATATATCCAAATACTGCGCTTCCTCAAAAAAAGTCATTTAAACACCCATATGCCTTGTTATTATTGGGTTTCGAAAATTTCCTAGATTACCGCCAAGGCATTTTTTCTAAGCGGCAAGGGACCGGTTTCTTTGAGAAACCCGGTCCCTTTTGCGCCTCACTTCCATCAGGCTGTATTCAGTTACATTCGCTGCCAGAGCCCATTCTCATACCGCCCAAGAGCGTTTGAATAATCACACATCGTTTCTGACCGTCAGTATCTGTCTCAGATGGCGCAACCGTTACCGTAAAGATAGCGTCAGTTGTCGATAGATCTTCAACCTGAGTATTGGTTGTGCTAGTCACGTAGTCAGGTACGCCCTGATAGTCAAACGTAATGGCTTGCAGATTATTGGGCAAAGAAACGACGACTAGTCCAGACTCTAGCCCCTTATCCTGGCCGAGCTGAATGAAGGGCGTACTGGCGGCATTAGGTAAGGATGGATTATAAACTTTGAATTCGGCAGTACTTGTAGAGGAGGCGTTAAACTCTATCGTTCGAGGTAAGTTTGTTCGCTTCGCTTCACTCTGAGCTGTCTGCAAGGCCGAAAAGATTTCATCGCGTACCGCAGTCACTTGTCGCTGCCTAAGAAACCCCAGCCAACTGGGAGCCGCAATTGCCGCCAATACAGCGATGATAATAATGACAACCAGAACTTCAATTAGGGTAAATCCAGTCTCTGCATCCAAATCTGATGGCGATCGGGAGGGCTCACGAGGCAGAGACGTCTCGGGCATATTCAACAACATCTGTAGGGCTTGTTTGATTAACATACCACTTACTATCTCCTCCTCGCTGGATCGCTTATTTTGCTTAAAACCCAAAGACTGTAACCCAATTACCTACTCCCTAGTATGCCTAGCCCTTGCACCTGGATCGTGGTGCTGGGAAAGAAAGGCGTTAAATTACTATTGAATGTCGCATTATCTTGAAGGCGAGATAAAGCATTTGCCCGAATCGTCACTTGGGCTGTATTGGTGGTTGTACTTGCTTCAGTCAGAAACTGATCAATGTGATCAACCAAAACAAAAGCAGGCGTGTCATAAGCAGGCGTGTCCTTTTGCCAAGTATTCAGTTTCTCTTCCAGAGAGCCGGATTGACTTAAGTCAAATGCCTTATAACCGTCATCAGGAGGCACAAAATACGAATCGGAAGTAGTCGGATTGGCAACCCCTCCATTAAGTTCAAATCGGGCGATTCGGGCGGCATCGGACCAAATGTCGCTAGGATTCTCGGTGGTTCGATAATAGACCACGAGGGAGTAGGCAAAAGCGTCATTACACTCACCATTATTTTGAGCCGTAGTGGTGCAGGTGGTATTGTCATACTTGAACGCATCTTCATACACCTCCCGTTTCCAGAAAGCGAGAACAGGCGTGCAGGTGGTGGTTGAATTGCAGCTGGCCACTGCCCCCGCTACTGGTGGAATCTGGTCATTAATGCCTGAGTTGGGAGGGTTTGCTGTGTTGCTGTTTGCGGTTAAGGCGTCTGTATCGTAAATGTAAACGGCTTGCTCCAGATCCCGAGTGATGTAATCGATCGCCGCTTGCAATTCTTCCTCCGTGGCGGCCTTCGCCTGCTCACGCCGTTCAGTGGAGAGAATATTAATCATGAAAGAGAGTAACGGCGTCAGCACTAACGCCGCCAAAATAACAGACACCAATAATTCAATCAGGGTAAACCCCCCTGAAGGTTCAGTCGGTTTAGCCGGTTGATAACGATTGTTCAGAAGAACTCTAAAGGCATTCATCATAAGTTAACCTCACCCTTTTCTCGTCAATCGGGAGCCATCTAAGGGAGCGTATGTTCATTGACAGCCCCCGAGGCGCAAACAATAGTCGCCAAGAGTCGTTTCGCTATCGACCACTTCTGTGGTGATTTCAACCAGGGGGCCTTTGCGATCGCCCAGCCCCCCCGAAGAAGTTAGCTGTGCTTCAGTGGTCAGCGGATCACTATCGCCAAAGCCATCGGCCCGATAGACCCTAACCCCCAATAGATAGCCCGGTTCAATACTGGCGGTCGTCGAGAGGGCGCTGCGAAAGGCCTGGATAATCAGGTCTTTGTGACTATCTGCAGTGCATTGACTATCGGCGTCATCGCTATCCACACAGTACAAGCTGTAGGGAGTAGTATTTTGATTGGTGCAATATCCGACAGTGGAGCCAGCTGCACAGCTGAGTGTTCCGGTATCGGGGGTTGAGGCTGTAGCGAAGGCGCCACGCTGGGGAGTGAAGACAGTTGTCGTCATTGTACCAGTTGTGACTGTACTGGCTTCCAGTAGCTCGACCGTGTGCGCCGGAGGCGCAATCTCTCCCGATTTGACCCCATCGATGTAGAGTCTTGCGGCTCGGGTGGCCGCATCCACCCGCTTGGCCTGCAGCCTCACCCCAATGGAAAGCACAATCACCGGCGAGATAGCGATCATCAAGATACCCACCACCAGGATAGCCACCAAAGATTCCAGGATCGTGAAACCTTGTTGGCTGGATTGTCGCCCATCGTTC
>JAKSDM010000786.1 GCA_022360135.1 Pseudanabaenales cyanobacterium
ACCCTGAGCTCTTTGAGCAGGCCTGCGCTAAGGCAGGGCAACCCCTTACCCTGCGTATGCAAGAAGGCTATGACCACAGCTACTATTTCATCGCCACCTTCATGGCAGACCATATTCGCCATCATGCAGCTGCGCTTTGTTAATTCGAAAATAGGGTAAACAGGGAAAGCTACTCCCATCAGCTCAATACTTCCGTCCCCTCATCCTAAACCCTACATTCGGCAGGTTGACCGAAGGGTGAGATATTTATGGAAAGTCTTTCAATTTCATCCATTGAACCAGAAGCAACCTATTGAAATCCTTCTCAATCAGCTCAGTCATAGTCCTCTCTCAACCACAGACAATCCTTTTCATCAACTCAAAAGCACTGACTAAAAACGACATTTTTTCGAGTTGACTTCTCGCCTTCTTGGCATGATTTCAGGCAGCTGGATTGATTCTTTTTCAGCGCTATCAAATACTTTGCCTGATCATAATCAGAACGTGATCATGCTCAGCACCCTCCTAACTTCCAATGCTAAAAGCTAAGACCTAAAACCTTATCCCTATCTGCGATAGGATCAAAAGTAAGGGAGAATTGAAGGCGGTCTCATGACTCAAACACTCCAGACAGACTGGCGACCTGTGATTAAAGACTTGGAAGCAGCGATTGGTCGGGATAATGTCATCCGGCGTAAGGAAGAACTGCTGGTCTATGAATGTGATGGGTTGACCAGTTATCGCCAGCGGCCAGCGGTAGTGGTGTTGCCCCGGACGACGGAGCAAGTGGCGGCGGCGGTTAAGGTGTGCGATCGCTACCAGGTTCCCTTTGTCACCCGGGGTGCAGGGACGGGCCTCTCAGGCGGGGCGCTGCCAGTGGAAAACTGTGTTTTAATCGTCACGGCTCGGATGCAGCAGATCCTTGAGCTAGATTTGGAGAATCAGCGGATTGTGGTTCAGCCGGGAGTGATTAACAACTGGGTGACGCAAGCAGTCAGTGGAGCCGGTTTTTATTATGCGCCCGATCCCTCTAGCCAAAGCGTTTGTTCCGTGGGGGGGAACGTGGCCGAAAATTCGGGCGGCGTCCATTGTCTCAAATATGGGGTAACGACAAACCATGTATTGGGCTTAAAGCTAGTGCTGCCCGATGGAGAGATCGTGGATGTGGGCGGCAAGGTATCGGAAATGCCGGGATATGATCTGACGGGATTGTTTGTCGGGTCTGAAGGCACGCTGGGGATTGCTACAGAAATTACCCTGAGAATTTTGAAAGCGCCAGAATCGATTCAGGTTTTGCTGGCGGACTTTGCCAGTGTAGAAGCGGCAGGGGCGACGGTCTCCGACATTATCGGCGCGGGTATCATCCCGGCGGGGATGGAGATGATGGACAATTTCAGCATCAATGCAGTGGAAGATGTGGTGGCCACCAATTGCTATCCTCGGGACGCCACGGCTATTCTGCTAATCGAGATTGATGGTCTGGAAGCAGAGGTGGCGGCGATGAGCGATCGGATCAAAGCCATCTGCCGCCAAAATGACGCCCGCAATATTACCACGGCCATCGATCCGGAAGAACGGCTACGACTCTGGAAAGGCCGAAAAGCCGCCTTTGCTGCGATGGGTAAACTCAGCCCTGACTACTATGTTCAGGATGGCGTGATTCCCCGCACTCAGCTTCCCTATGTGCTACGGGAAATCGAAGCTCTGGGTGAAAAACACGGCTATCGGGTCGCCAATGTATTCCATGCTGGCGATGGCAATCTCCACCCCCTGATTCTCTAC
>JAKSDM010001054.1 GCA_022360135.1 Pseudanabaenales cyanobacterium
ACCTTCAGCTGTTTAATCGCCTGCCAAACTTGCTCTACGGTCGCTTGTTTTTCGACTACAGTGGCCAGCGGCAGCTGGGTTTGATCAAGCAGATAGAGATCGCCGTCTTGCCAGCGGATCGTCTCGGGTAGATGGACCAAGGTTAAAGTCATAATGTAAGGATAGGGCCAATAATTCTGGAGTGCGATCTCACCTCTATAAAACAGAACTGACTAGAGCCAGTTTGTTCAGCTGGGAAAAACTGGGCAAGTTACAGTAGAAATACTACAACGATATCTCTAGTTCAACACCACCTCTAGTTCATTGTTTAAAGTATGCGGCGATCGCGACGACTCCTCATTACAGGCGGTTCCGGTTTTATTGGCGCTAATTTTGTCCATCACTGGCATCGGCAGTATCCCGACGATCTAATCGTTGTCCTTGACGCCCTGACCTATGCTGGCAATCGAGCCAATCTGGCGGATTTGGACACCGAGCCTACTTTTAGGTTTGTACCAGGAAATATTTGCGACGCAGACCTGATTACCCAGCTATTCGAAACCGAACAAATCGATACGGCTGTTCACTTTGCCGCAGAATCCCATGTTGACCGATCAATTCTAGGACCGTCTGTTTTTGTTCAAACCAATGTGGTGGGAACCTTTACCCTCCTGGAAGCCTTTCGACAACATTGGGAAAACCAGGACAAACCGGAAGCGTTTCGCTTTTTGCATGTTTCTACCGATGAGGTTTTCGGGAGTCTGAGACCAAACCAGCCCGCCTTTTCAGAAACCACCCCCTACGCCCCCAATAGTCCCTACTCCGCCTCCAAAGCAGGCAGTGATCACCTGGTGCGCGCCTACTTCCACACCTATGGGCTGCCCACCCTGATCACCAATTGCTCCAATAATTACGGCCCATATCAGTTTCCTGAAAAGCTGATTCCGCTAATGTGCGTGAACACTCTTCTGGGCAAACCCCTGCCAGTCTATGGCGACGGTCAAAATATCCGTGATTGGCTACATGTGGAAGACCACTGCCGGGCGATCGCCATTGTCCTGGAGCAAGCCAGCCCGGGAGAAACCTACAATATTGGCGGCGACAACCAGGTGAAAAATATCGATATTGTTGAACAGCTTTGTGATCTGATGGACACCTTGGTAGAACAACTTCCAGTCCAACCTGCCCGAAACTTGATTACCTTTGTGACTGACCGACCGGGCCACGATCGCCGCTATGCCATGAATATCGAGAAAATTCAGCGTCACTTTGGCTGGTCGCCCCAATATGACTTTGCCACCGGGCTGAAGCAAACCGTTGAGTGGTATCTCAGCCATCAAACTTGGTGGCAGCCTTTACTTTCACCCCAATATCAAACCTTTTACAAAGCGCTTTATGGCCTGTAGGCTCAACCCTACTTCCTAATCCCTCCTTACCGTGTCGTTACCAGAATAACGCCGCAGGCGATCAAGCCTAAGCCAATCGAACGCCCAAAAGAAATGGATTCCTTGAAAAAAAAATAGCCGATTAACACCGAGAAAAAATAGATCAGGGAAGCCGAGGGGGCTGCGATGCTGAGCTTAACGCGAGTAAGTAGCAGAATATAGGTGATCGCGCCCATGCCGTAAGACAGGAGCCCTAGAATCAACTCTGGGGTAACGGCAATGCTCAGTACATGACTGAAAACATTTCCGGACGTGACTTTTCCGAGCTTAAGCGCGCCTAACTTCAGGAATAACTGTCCCAATGTGCTACTTAGGATGGACGCCAGTAGCAAGCCAAATTCCTGCCAAGCCAATGGTTTAGCCCCTCATTCATCGTGGAACGCCAAGTTGTATTCTATAGCGATTTTTGCTTGGGGGGAATAAATCTCAGGGTGTGGGGTGTAGGGTAATTAGCTGGCTAAATACTCTCGCATATCACCCCGACGCTTGCGGAGTTTGTTGAGGGCTTCCCGTTCAATCTGGCGCACGCGTTCGCGACTGATGCTGAGTCGATCTCCGATCTTAGCTAGGGTCATGGTTTGACCATCCTGCAGGCCAAAG
>JAKSDM010000988.1 GCA_022360135.1 Pseudanabaenales cyanobacterium
GAACTTCAAAATTAATCTAAGCCAAAGAATCCTGAGATCATTTTTTTGCTAATGCTTTCCTCAAAGTGAGGTTATTTTATTCTCTTTTAATAGCAACAATAATCCTCTTTAATCAGGGAATGGGGATTTTTAATCCTTCTGAAAAGGGGAGAGCACTGAAATAAGCCATGTTGGCAATGCCCACCCTACGGAATATCAGAGCTTTTAGCGATTTATAAACTCTTATTTCAGTGCCATTCCACCCTGTACCCGACCCTAACCGAGATGTATTCCAGACAAACGATAATGGCTATAGGCCCTTTACATTGAGACAATGGGATTGCCATGACCTCAACCTGGAAAAGCGCTGATTGTCTCAACATATCTGCGATCGCTCATACAACGCCCTAGTTGTTGAATTTCCGGATTGCGATCGCCCCCTATAGCCTGACTATAGTGATTAACATCTCAATCCAAAACCCAAAATTCAAAATTCAAAATTCAAAATTCAGATCTTAGGTTCTTTTAGGTTCAACTATTTGAACGGTTTTGCGAGTTCTCTTTTAGATAATCAGCCAAAGCTTTGGCAAAATCACTTTCTGAATCTTTCTTCTCCGGCGGTTTTTGAAAGATCATTTCTCTGGTCCACAGGCAAAACACAGCTAGAATGATAATCAGAAAAGGTATTGGAAGCATGATGTTTAGGTTTTAATCACTGATGATTCGCATCTCATAAGTTGTCTCCAAGACCATTGCCAAGTATTACGGAAAAGAGATTGGATCTCACCAAACTGCTTGTGCTGATGCTAACCAAAGAAATTTCCTGCTTTAATTAGCCCTTCTAAAAATCATGGCACTCGGCGGATCTGGACCAGGGAGATTGGGGCGTAATTTGGGAAGCGGCAGCGACCAACGTCACTCGACCATTGGGATTAGTCATCCAACCTTGAGCTTCTACAATTGCATCGGTTGTGGTGTAAAGAGACTGATCGATAATGCCTGCTTGTGTAGAAATCTTATGGTTGCGGGTAAACCTGCTAAGGCTGGTGGAAGCCAGGTTAGACGCGCCGAAATCAGCAAGCACTGTACTCTCACTCAGCAGTTCACTCGGGTTGGGCGGCAACCCTCCTCGTCCACTGATGGTAAATTCATTAACCGTTATTTCTTCCTTTGGACGACAGCTCTGTGCTATCAGGCGGGTTATGTCAACGATATCTCCTGGCAGCTCAACCAGTCCCTGACTGGGATCAACATCGGGGGTATTGAGTTCGACAACACCACTGAACTCAACCCCTAATTCAGAGGAAGCCGTAATGTCACTATTCGAGGTAAGCTGCGGCCGAAACTCAGCGCCCAAAATACCCAGGGCGTTAACGATTACCCTTCCGCCAAAGCTATTTTCAGCATTCGCGGTGATATCACTATTTTCCAAGGCAACCAGGATGTCCGAATTAATCAGTAGGTTGCCTCCTGTCGCCCGGCCTTGAGCGTTGGTGGTAATTTCACTCCCTCGCCGCAATACTATACCACTGGAGGAAAGGCTAATATTTCCCCGCTCTCCGGCGGCGACTTCAGCCGTAAGGCTCCCTTGGTTGTCAAGTAGGATCGTGTCAGCTGCTATATTTAGGTTGCCAGCCGATCCTTGTCCGGGTGGGACGTTGGGGTTGTTGCTGGAGAAGTTGCTGGTGCTAATGATAGCTCCATCTCGGACGATTAACTGGTTAGTGGCGATCACTAAGTTGCCCCCATCCCCAGGTCCAAAGATAGCACTTGCAAATAAGCCGCTGCGCCCGCCTGCATTATCGCCAATCAGTTCGATCAAATCAGCCCTGACTGTAAGATCGCCCGCATCACCCGCGCCAAGGGTTGAAGAGGCGATTTGGGCGCCGTCAGATAGTCGCAAATACTCAGTGTCGATGGTTAAATTTCCCCCATTACCCGTTGCAAATGGGGCGCCAACCGCAGTGAATAATCCACTGGGGCCCCCTGGCGCCCCTCCCCTGATATCCACCTCCTGAGCCTGAACCGTCAAGTTGCCAGCATCCCCAAAACCGAATGTATTGGCGAAGATTTGACCGCCATCGGTGATCCGCAATCGCTCGGTTTGGATAGTCAAGTCGCCCCCCTTGCCAGTGGCTCCCGGCGCCACTGGCGCGAATAAGCCGCTAGGTCCTATGATTGAACCGCCAACCACTTCCACGTCTTGAGCGATGACGCTCAATGCTCCGGCGTCACCTGAGCTAAAAGCGCCGTTGGATATCTGAGCCCCATCCGTCACTTGCAGGCGCGCCGTTTCAATGGTTAAAATTCCCCCTTGGCCGGTTGCTCCCGGAGCCGCGTCGGTCGATAAACGGCTGGTAAACGGAGATCCCAATGGCGGAAATGAGGAACCCGTGACCAGCACGGTGTCCGTTGCCCTAATTGCTAGTGTCCCCCCTGACCCATTGCCGAGGGTGTCCGCCAAGATGGCGGAAGCATCGGCAATGGTTACGTTCCGCCCCTTTACCTGGATATGACCGCCACTGTCGCCACTGGCTTCGAGGGAAGCGGCTTGAGATAATTGAATATTTTGGAAGTCTGCCACATTTTCGTACCCTAAGGTCCAGCCAGGATTAGTGGGGATCAAGGTGACTGTTCCCGCTGCCACACTCCCTAGTTCAATCCGTCCATCCGCCGCTGTCAAGTTGCCTCCCTCCAAGGTGACGTCGCCGCCCACCAATGCTAGTGTTTGGCCAGGATTCACCTGGAGGCCGGGCGGTCTGAAGGCTCTATTGACCGACGGATCGGCAGCCGAATTGAGAAATAGATTATTCCCCGCCCCCTGCACCGTAATGTCTCCTGCAGTGGCTCCATACTGCAACCCAACAGGGGCGTTCATCGTTAGCAAGGGGGGCGCTTGGGGATCTGCGGCGCTGAACTCTCTCCCATCGGCAAACTGGAGACTATCGGCAGTACTGCCAATAAACGAGCCGCCAATGTTCAGGGCGGCGTTGGGGCCGAAGACAATCCCATTTGGATTCAACAAAAACAGATTGGCGTTGCCATTGGCGCTGAGCCATCCATCAATATTGGAAATATTTCCACCTGTGATGCGGCTGATGATGTTCTCAACATCCACCGCATTGTTGAAGGAAGCCGAGCCAGTGGTGGGAATCGAAAACTGATCAAAGCTATGAAACAGATTGTCCCCCATCCTGTCCCCAGCATCAATGGTGAAGTTGAGCCCATCTGGGGTCGTAATCGTGGTTGAGAGACTCCCATCTGGAGAAATTTGGGCTGTGGCGACGTCCGGAAAGGTGAACCAGGAGAGCAAGATGGCGCTGATGCCCCAGAATGGGGAAATATACGGTTTCATAAAGACCGCTAACTATAGGTATAGGAGATAAGTGTGTATGCTTCGCTTGATCCAGGGCCTTGGGGCTTGGATGGGTTTCATGCGATCGCAAACTGCTATAGCAAAATCTGAGCCGATTTGCCTAGTCCTAGAATTCCCCAATCACCGACTCGCCTAACGGCGTTGAGCCGCTCTCACCTTTTCACTCCGACGCTTGAGCCATCCCCCGAGACCCAACCAGGCTAGCCCCAGTAATCCTGCGTTAGAAGCGGGTTCGGGAACTGAGGCGGCTGCAGTTGGCGCTTCTGTGGTTGACGCAGCCGTCGTTTGCCAGGACATATTTTGCCAGAGGCCTGCTTCATCAGCGTCATCTCGCTCTTGCCAATAGCCGCTCCAACCCCACCAATAGCCGTCCTGATCTGACTGATAAACCTTGCTGCTCTTGATCATCTCCTGCAACAATTCGCCCCGGTCATCATACTTATCACCGTCGGTATTTAGCCAAATTGGAGCTAAGAGTTCGGCCGCGTCAATTGGATTTGCATTTATCCACTCCAGGGTGACGCCCATCTTCTGGGCCAGCTTCTCTCTGGCTAGCCTATTCAAAACAGCCAAGTTGGCAGGTGCGGATGACAGGAGGTCCCAACCAATCACATCCAACGCTAGTTTGTCCAGGTCGGAGATAGTACGCTGTTGTCCCGCTTTAAGCGTGGGATCCATAATGCCGAAAGGATTGTCCTGCTGCCGCCAGTGACTCGCCTGGTAGCCATCTGCGCCTAAGTCAACGGCCTTCCCAGTGGCGAAGTTGGCCAACTTTGTCTCTCCTCCATCAATGGAGAAGAATTTATTTCCGCCACTGATGGTTAAATCTGGAACGCCGCCGTAGTCGTTGACACTCTTGTCTGACACTCGAAATAGATCAAGCAGGGTGGCGTACTTCATATCTTTCTCTTTGATTTTTTTTCCCTTCTGGTCATTTTCCAGCACCACACCCAGCCAGGTCGGATCATCCATGCCACTGACAAATCCTAAGGTATGCCCCACCTCATGCAACGCAACGCTGAAAAAGTCTAGGCTGTCATCCGGAACGTTAGCATCAAGAACATCATAGTTCCAACCCACTGGCATGTCAGTGAGATCCCGCATGAGAATATAACCATCTAACCCAGGATCATCACTGTCGATCATGCCCAGGGCTTTGGCGTTGGCTCGGGTGATGTTGATCTTATTAATTGCCTTTAACTTTTTACCTTCAGGGCTTCTCGTGTCAAACAAAGCATAAAACCCTTTACCCTTATCGGTCTGTAAATGATCAAAAGCAATTTGGTCATCAAGAGAGGTGATATCGTTTGTCAGATATCCTTTCTTCTTGTAGAAATCGTCGAATTTGTATTCGGCTTTCAGACCTGGCAGGGCTCCCCCAATCACATTCTCGGGAAGCTGGTCGGTCGTTTCAATGAATAGGTTAATAGTGACATCATCGGCCAGATAATTCGCCCAATACATGCCCGCCATCTCAAAGCCCAGCATCTGTTCTAGAGACGCGCCTGGCGCGTAGGTGAAGTTGAAGTTCGCCGCCTGAGCCGGAAGCTTATCCCCAATGAAGGCGACAAAGGCGATCGCGGCTGACCAACACCATTTACGCGGTTTATGCGGAAATATTGTTGGAGCGTTTGTAGCTTTAGTAGTCATATCCTCATAATTTGTATCAATTAATACACATCTCCTGTAAGCATTCTCACGAAATAGACACCATGAACATATGCATGTTTACAAGGATTTTCGGATAAATTTTCTGCTAATTAATCGTAAATAAGTTAGTAATAATACTGATGAGTTTGAGGCTATTGAGATAGGAGCTCTGGATAGAGCATCATCTTAATCACTTAGTCCTCGTTTCTGCGATCGCCCCGCCGTCGCCGCCATGAACCAATGCCTAGCCAACTCAAGCCCAGTAGCCCCACA
>JAKSDM010001669.1 GCA_022360135.1 Pseudanabaenales cyanobacterium
AACCGATCCTCAGCGCTAACCCGAGGAATATCACACCCGGTCAACAGAGGCGATATCACTAAGAGAATAACCAGTAGCGGATAAAAACAGCGACGCAACAGGGGCATGATTTCCTACCCAGTCACAATAAACCAGTCACAATAACATAGACTTTACCAAGTAAATCGTTGGCCCTGTCTGGTCAGCGCCCGCTTCAGTTTTGGTATCTGTCTAGTTGAGACAATGTCCGCTGGGGTTAAATTAGTTTGGGGCTGTTGGGTCAGCCACCCAGCCGTGACCCCAGCAGCAGCGCCAATGCTCCATTCGCCATAATGTACACGGGTCAAAGCATTGGCGATATGGGTGACGGCGATCGATTTGCCGCCCATCAGGAGATTATCGACTCCCTGGGGAATCAGCGCTTCCAAGGGAATGATTAAGGGCCGAACTAAAGATTCTTGGACGCTGGCCTCTGTGGCCTCATCAGTCGGCTCCCAGTTACGATATCGACAGCCGTGAATGTCGATGGCATAGTGAGTTAGGGCAACCGCTGTGGGGTCAAAATTGCGTCCCCCGAACATATCCGCCCGCAGATCCGCTTCTCGCACCATAAACTGCTCCTGTCCGTAGGCCGCACGCCCTATAATTCGTCGTCCTTCCCGAATATAGGGCGTCATACTCAACCCCGAAACTGTCCCCATCGGCGAATCAGGGCCTGACAAATGGGCCAGAGGAAATTCGGGACGGGTTTGGGTTTCCATTAGCCATTCGGAGAAAAGCAGCGCATGGTTTTCGGCCTCCTTCAGGGCGTCGATCGCCAGCCCCCCATGCCAGTTTTGGCGCTGTCCAGAGGCATCAATACTCGCCTCATCTAAAATCAGCGGCGGGTTCATCCAAGTCCAATCGTTACCCAGATTCCAGTTTACGAGGGTCATATCGCCAGGGGCTGGATTGCCAAAATCAGACTTACTCAGCCGGGTGCTAACCATCCGGCGATAGTTGAAAAAACTGCCGCCATAGAACATCGGGAATCCCTCCAAACCAAATTGCCGTCGATGTTCGGCTCGCGAGTATCCGGGCTGAATTTGTTTCAGAGCTTCCCAACTGCGGCCGCCGTCATCATGAATCGCCAACACAAAGGGGAAGGTAAATGCTTGAGTGCATGATGGGTTGCCGTGCTTAGGGGCGCTGATTTCTCCAGTTGTGGCTTGTGACTCTGACCCTAGTCGATAGGGAATATTCGCCCAGCCAATGAGTTCCCCGGTATCGGTGGCGTCAATCACCATCAGCTGCTTTCCAGCTGGAGCCTGAAGCCGCAGGGGAATCTTCTGAAACACTTCATCCTCGGACCAGGCGTACCAGCTATGCAATTCTCTGGAAAGTCGACCCTGGGGAATATAATCCAGACGGCGAGGAATCCGCTTGACTGCGTAAATCGCTGTGATCTGTTTGCCTGAGGGATCAAAGGCGGCTCCCTTAAATGCGGTAGAGGTTTCCCAGCGGCTACCAGGCGCCTTTGCCGCTGCCGATTGTAGCCATTGCTGAGCAGAATTGGCGCCCGCTCGGGGGGAAAAGCATAAATCGCCCACCCAACAACTATTCAGTTGCCAAACCGGGATTGATTTCGGCAGGTTGGTCCAGGCGGGGAGTTTGACCGATTGGCTACGGATCAGTTGCTTGAAGGCCAACCAAGTCCGAGAAAAATTTTGCCGCCGTCGCATGGTGCGTGACTCATCTAAGGCGGATACGCCCTGAGCGCTAACTTGCCCGCCCAACCAAGGGGCCAGTTCAATCAGGCAAGTCTTGGCTCCAGCCTGCATCGCCTGGGATGCGGCTGAAATCCCTCCCAGGGATCCCCCGATGACGACGACTTCACACTCCCACACGTCTTTAACATTAGGCAGCGGCGAGAGTTGAGGCCGACCATTGGCGGCCGCCATCCGCCTGATGCCATTGCTAATAGTCGCCCGGTTAAGCGGATGACTAACCGGCCCTTCAGGCAAGGCGATGGGATCTCGGAAATAGCTGCTAGCCGTCTTGAATGCATTAAGCAGCAGCGTTATACTGGCAAGCCATAAAATGCAGACGATAGAAAGCCGAGTTACCCGTTGAGGACGTTTTCTTAATCTCCCAGATGGGCGTTTTCTCCGGCGTTGCGGCATGTAATAACCTCTGAATAAGCTGTCCCAAAGTTTACCAATCAGCTTTTTTATAGATGCCCCTGACTACAAAGAAGCGCAACGAAACTCGCCATCATCCTCGCTATCAAATAATTCTATCCATCAAATAATTTTATTGGCTTTCAACTTATAGCGATTCTTGCTGTCGCCGATTTAATTATTTCCATTTCTAACCGGTCAGCATCAGCTCTCGATAGCTGAATTCTGAGTCCTGACTCCGGTCAGGCTACGTCCTCCTCAAAGAGTATTCTCACCCAGCTAGCACGTTCCTGCTTAAGTGGGCGGCCATATTCTTTACTGGGTGTTTACTTTTCATTGCTTCATGTGAAATTTTAGACACTGATACGATCGCGCTCTCGATAGCTAGGATAGCGATAGCTGTCTAAACTGTTTGAAAGACGGGGCAAGATGAAAGCGATCGCAATTAACCAATATGGTTCCGCCGAGGTATTGCAGCTGATAGACGTTGATCAGCCTACGCCTAACCCCGGCCAGATTAAAGTCAAGGTTGAGGCTGCGAGTATTAACCCGGTGGACTGGAAAATTCGCCAGGGCCGGTTGAAAATAATCACTGGGAACCGCTTTCCTCGAATTTTGGGGAGTGATCTGGCGGGTGAAGTCGTGGCTTGTGGCAGCCAGATCACTCGTTTCAAACTGGGAGACGCTATTTATGCCTTCATTAATCCGATCCAAGCAGGCGCTTATGCAGAATATGCGGTTATGCCAGAGCGTATTGCTTGTCTTAAACCCAAAAATCTCACCTATGTCCAGGCAGCCGCTGCGCCGTTGGCGGCGACCACCGCTTTACAGGCCCTGAGGGATCAGGGACAGCTGCAGTCAGGACAAACGGTTCTGATCAATGGCGCTGCGGGCGGGGTCGGTATTTTCGCCGTTCAAATTGCTAAGGCGATGGGAGCCACAGTGACCGGCGTTTGCAGCGCCCAGAAGATTGAGTTG
Source organism: Pseudanabaenales cyanobacterium (assembly GCA_022360135.1). Lineage (GTDB taxonomy): Bacteria > Cyanobacteriota > Cyanobacteriia > Phormidesmidales > Phormidesmidaceae > JAKSDM01. The sequence continues at coordinate 3,117 of JAKSDM010001669.1, forward strand.
GTGAAGGGATTAGGGTGCGATCGCGTGATCGACTACAGCCATGAAGACTTCACCCAAGCCCCAGAGCGATACGACCTGATCTTCGACGCCGTCAGCAAGCAGTCGTTTAGCCGCTGCAAACCTGTCCTCAAACCCAATGGCGTCTACGTCAACACCTTACCCAGCCCCAGCGGGCTGCTGCAAAACCTGATTACAGGACTGACACCGGGGAAAAAATCTAAATTTGTCCTGGCCCAATCCAACAGTAGCGATCTTGACTATCTCAAATCCCTGTTCGAATCCGAGCAACTCCGATCTGTGATTGACCGTACTTTTCCTTTGGCTGAAACGGCGACAGCCCATATCTACAGTGAAACCGAACGGGCCGCTGGCAAACTCGTAATTATTGTGACCAACCAAGACTAGGGCGAAAAATTCCCAAATCAATTTATTTCTTTAGATTCCTGCATGTACCGCTACATAGGGTTTAACTTTTTCTGCAAATCCTCCCATTCGCTTGCAGGTATAGGAATATATGTTTATGCTGAATTACATAGAAATCTAAAATAAATATTAAGCCCCTCAGATGGGCTCATTAACATAGTCCCAGCCCAAAACAGGCAAAGTTGGCAATGTTTATGACTGCTGAACTACTCCGTGATTTCTGGTCTCTAGTTGAACTCTCCCAGCCGAGTAAGCTCCTAAATTTGGATGACGCCGATTTGGTGAAACGGCTGGTGCAGCAAATCAGTGAGGCAAGACAGCTCACCCACGAAGAAAATGCCCATTTAACGACTTATGTCCGCACTCGTACACCCCTAATCCGCGATCTGGTTCAAGCTCGACCCGCCTAGAATCTTCAGCCACTCTCCCATCAGGCGTTGTCATTATCATCCTGCAGAGGCGCTAACCCGGCTTTCGCAATGAAGCCTCATAAATCCAGATCTAGACTCAGGTCATCGATTACTCTGGCTCAGCGAGAAGAGCGCTTGGCTTACCTCTTACTAGGGCCGCCAGTGTTGCTGATTGCTGGGCTGATTCTATTTCCAGTCGTTTGGAATGGTTGGCTGGCTTTTCACAAAGTTAAGTTATTGAGCTTGCGCCAGTCTAATTGGTGGGAATTGGACGCCACTGGGGATAACTTTATTCAGGTTTTTACCCATCCTGACTTTTGGCCAGCACTACAAACAACGTTGATCTACACCATTAGCAGCGCCCTGCTGACAATCGCCCTGGGACTTATCGCTGCTTTGTTGGTGCATGATCGATTCCCTGGCCGAGGGATCGTGCGGGGCTTTTTTTTACTTCCCTATGTGGCTCCCGTGGTGGCGATCGCTTTCGCCTGGCGATTCATCCTTGACCCGCGCGGCATCCTGATGACGGCCTTGGTCAATGCCGACATTCTGGACCAACCCCTGAACATATTAAGCCAGTCCCCCTGGGCCATGCTCTCCCTGATTGCGTTCGAAGGATGGCGCTTATTCCCTTTTGGTTTCCTTTTCATTCTGGCCCGCCTGCAGGCCATTCCCGATGATCTCTATGAAGCCGCCAAGATCGATGGAGCAAGCCCATTCCAGCGGTTTTTCCACATTACCTTGCCGCAACTTAAACTGGTATTGGCGACCCTGTTCCTGCTGCGCTTCATGTGGACCTTCAACGAGTTTGACGATGTGTTTCTGGTGACCAAAGGGGCTGGCGGAACCCGGGTGTTGACTATTAAGGTCTATGACTTTTTAGTTGGGGAATTTAACATTGGCGCAGGCGCCGCGATGGCGTTGGTGTTGTTTGCAGTCCTGGCTATATTATTAATCTTCTATTTCCGCTGGTATCGCCGTCTCGAAGCAGAAGCGGAATGAGTCAGTCGAGAAAACAGTTATATCTCAGAGGTATTCAACCCAAGCGAGAATTGATACGTATGTCCGAACGGATTGAGAATAGGTTGATTGGGATTCTGCGAGCGATCGGCGTCATTTTCTTGGTTGGAATTGCCGCATTCCCTTTCTATTGGATGGTCCTGGCGTCCCTACAACCCCTGATTGAAACCCTGCAAAATCCGACCCAGCTGTGGCCCTCTAGAATTGACTTCAGCGCCTACGTGAAGGTTTGGACCCAGTTCAAATTTGGCCTGTTTTTTCGAAACAGCGCCTATCTAGCTATCCTCACCACAGCCCTAACGGTGGCTTTTTCCACCTTAGCGGCTTACGCCATCGCTCGCCTCCGCTTCCGAGGCCGCAGCTTAATGAGCCGTGTAATCCTGCTGATTTATATGTTCCCCGCGATCGTGATTGCGACGCCAATGTACGCGCTCTATACCCAACTCGGTTTACGCAACAATCTGAACGGATTGTTGTTGGTCTATATGGCGCAAACGCTGCCAGTGGCGATTTACATGTTGCACAGTTACTTTAAGACGCTCCCGCCTGACCTGGAAGAAGCCGGATTGATGGATGGCTGCTCCCGATTGGGGGTGATTTGGCGGGTGACGCTGCCGTTGAGTGCGCCTGCGATCGCCTCGGTTTGTCTTTACACCTTTATGATTGCCTGGAACGAATTTTTATTCGCCTTTTTGTTCCTGGATTCTCCCTCAAGCTTTACCCTGTCCCGAGGGATTATGCAAATTGCCAACAACGTCAACGTCTCACAACAACTCACCATGGCCGCCGCCGTGATCGCCACCTTGCCGGTGATCGTGATTTTTCTCGTGTTCGAACGTCATCTGGTGAAAGGACTTACTTCAGGCGGGGTCAAAGGGTGAAAACCAAATGAAAAACATTGGCCCGGTTTCTCAACGATGGCTAGCAGAAATCGAAATCTTCACCCCAAAAGATCTAGATACAGTGGGAGTAGTCCCAGCTTGGATCCAGCTCAAAGCCCGCTATCCCCAAAAAGTCACTAAAAACCTGCTCTGGGCGTTGCTGGGCGCCCAGCTTGATAGGGACTGGCGAGAATTACCGGAAGCGGTGAAGCAGGCAGCGCTGGATAAAGTGGAGAACTACGCCCCTGATCATCCTTTATAGGGCGCACGTTATGCTAAAGCCATCGGCCAGTGTTTTGAAAGTTAAGCGTGCTCCCATGACAATCGCAACGAACCAACCCATGACCCTAGAGGAGTATCTGAACTATGACGATGGTACAGATGCTCGCTATGAATTGGTAAATGGGGTATTGGTTAAGATGCCGACGGAAAGTCCGATCAACAAGACGATCGTCATGTTCCTGGTGAGTTATTTCTTGCAATTGGGCGTTCCTTACTATTGTCTTGCGGTGGGTCATCAGATTGAGGTGAGTTCAGAGCAGGTGACTGCGCGCGAGCCAGATTTAGTTGTGCATTCTGAGGCATCGGCGGCGGCAATTTTGCAGGATGGCCGATTATTACGGGTTAACCAACCTGTCCCCACTTTGGTCATAGAGGTGGCGTCGAATAGCGATACAGATCCGCGATCGCGTGATAGAGACTATATAGATAAGCACCGGGAGTATGCTCAGCGGGGAATTCCAGAGTATTGGATTGTGGATCCGATAGCATCGGGGGTTTGGGTATTTAAGTTAGTCGGTAAGGAATATCAGGAGCAGCAATTTATCGGGGATGAGCCGTTGATATCGCCTGGGTTTCCTGATCTGGAACTGAGTGCGGTACAGGTATTAAAGGCGGGATTGAACTTTTAAAGTAACGCCTGGGCAGGATCATAGTATGATTTTGCCCAGTGTTAACAAAGGCATTACTTGGAGCCTGTGGTCGCCCCCCACGCTCTAGAGCGCTATGGCTATTTAGCTGGAACCGACGACCAGCGGACCGCCGATGTGAACCAGCTGTTCGCCGACCCCGCCATAGCCGCCTTACTACCGATTCGGGGAGACTGGGGTAGCGCTCGCATTTTGCCCTACTTAGACTACGCCCTGATTCGGCAAAATCCCAAAGTAGTCATTGGCTTTAGCGATTTAACGGCCTTGCTGCTAGGTATTCATGCCCGCACAGGACTGATTACCTTCCACGGTCCCCATGGCCTTACGGCCTGGCGCTCGGATCAAGTCGAACCCTTGCGATCGCTTTTGTTTGCAGGTGAGGCCCTGACCTACGAAAATCCCCTCCTGCCAGAGGATCAAAGCCGTCTCATGCAGGTGCGGGGCCGCATTCAGACGATTACCTCAGGTCGGGTGAGTGGTCCCCTGATTGGCGGCAACCTCTCAGTGCTCAGCGGCATTGTCGGCTCTCCCTATTTTCCAGCCACTCGCGGCGCTGTCCTGTTTCTAGAAGACGTGGGTGAAGCCCCCTATCGCATTGACCGGATGCTGACTCAATTGAAGCTGGCCGGGGTGCTCTCAGAACTGGCCGGGGTTCGTATTTGGCCAGTGCGTTAACTGTGGTCCTGGTGAAGACTACGGCTCGCTGACCCTAGATCAGATATTGACCGATCACATTCCCCCTCTGGGCGTTCCAGCCTGATCAGGGGCGTGGATTGGCCATGTGGAGCCTTTCTGGACGCTGCCCCTAGGCAGTGAAGTCATGGCGGATGCGGCGCAAGGAACGCTGCAGATGCTGCAGCCTGCGGTAGTCTAATAGTTCAGGAGGGTAACTGGACACGAGATCGCAGCTTGGTGTCTTTATTTTCAGAAATCGCCTTACGACTTTATCTGGCGCTATAACCAGTGTCACCCGACTGCTAAAATCCCTTACTTTCTCAAATTCCCAACCGCTTTCTTAATCCGCGCCAACGCTGCTTGGATATTTTCAATCGAGTTGGCGTAGGAAAGTCTTAGATAGCCGTCGCCAAACTGACCAAAGGACGTACCAGAGAGGACAGCCACACCGGCTTCTTCCATTAGATAATCGGCAAACGCATTGCAATCTAGCGGAAGTTGCTGCACATTGGGGAAGACATAGAAAGCGCCAGCGGGTTTCAGGCAGGAAATCCCCTCGATCGCATTTAACCCCGCCACGATCGCATCCCGCCGCCGCTGAAACTCCGCCACCATCTGATCGACAAAATCTGGTCGGCCTTGGAGGGCTGCAACCCCTGCCATTTGGGTAAAGGAAGCTGTGCAAGAGTTGGAGTTAATCATAAGCTTTTC
>JAKSDM010001700.1 GCA_022360135.1 Pseudanabaenales cyanobacterium
CAGTTGATCAAAGTCAACCCCCCCGGCAAATCACCCACTACGCTTGGGTACTGTGAAAAACCCATGCACCATTTCCGGAACTGTAGACGAAGCAAGCGACTAGTTCTGGCAAACTTGTCCAGGCTTTTTCAGGCGGTGCAACCGGACACGTTTATCTTCCGCGCCGCTAACAATAAGAATGTGGGACTCTAAAATTTTGATATCGACACTGTTAAAGCGAGTTTTGGTCTGTTTAACGATTTGCCCTTCAAGATGCTGGGTGAGGCGTCGACCTTGTTCTGTTAATAGCCATAGCATTACCCGGCCATCGTCGCCAGCGCTAACTAGATAACAGCCATTGGAACTGAGGGAGATATCGCGGATCGCGGCCGCATCTGAATGTACCTGCCATTGGTCTACAACCATGCACTGCCTGGTTTGATCAAGGCAGTTTTCTAGATCCCACACCATAATCCATCCTCGGGTATCTGCAGTGACCAGGCGGAATGGTTTTTGTTCAGCCGTGGCGAGGCTGGTAATGTAGTCGTCCTGCCCACCAAACGGGTAGTCAATCGAGAATAATGCCGTATCCGCATTGTCCTCGATCGCCAAGCCAGAGATTTCGGTTGAATTTTGAGCCGCCGCTTGAGACCAGTCCCACAGCTGAAGTTTGTTGTACCGTCCGGCTATAGCGAGGGCTTGATCGCCAGGACCGATCAAGGCTAAATCATAAATGGCTAACTCTGGAATGACGATCTGATTCGTTGGCTGTTGCGAGTCTAGATCACGGGCTGTACTATCTGGACCGATATACCACTGGTAAACTATGCCGCTGCCATGGCCGCTAAAGAGGCGGCGCGCATCGGTGGTCGTGGTCAGGGCCAAGACACGATCGTCGAGGTCGTTTTGTTGTCCTGTCTGTTTAACCAATGTCCGTAGCGGCCAGCTCGGTCGTTTAAGCAGATCCCAGAGCTGAATTTCACCATTTTCCAACCCGATGGCGATTCGGTTGTTGTCCACAGGGCGATAGTTCAATACCCGCACCGCTTTGTCGAGCTGAATGACATATTTGGTCGGACGCAATCGCCCTTGCTGAACATGCCATTGCCGAACGGTTTGATCGTGAGAGCCACTGATAATACGGCTGCCAATCCCATTGAACTGGACTGCGCTGACTAACTGACTATGATGTCGCCCGTAGATTTGATATAGCCAAAACCCTGCGATCGCCCCGGCAAGCAACAAAATCGCCAATGCCTGTAACCAGCGGGGAATAATCGGGAACACGCGAATCTGAAGCGTTTGGGTGTGGTTGCGAAGAAGGTCTAGATGAGCCTTCTCAAGGCGAGCCTGGATGTCTATCCATAAGGTTCTAACCCACCCTAGCCAAGGACGGTCAACTTGGATAGCGACCTCTACCGAACCAGTCTGACCCGGATCAAGGAGTACAGCGTCAGGCTCAATCGTCACTTGCCAATCCCTATCGTCAGCCTCTTGAGCAGAGGCATTGGATGGCAATGCTTTGATCTGCAAGGTGTCGCTTAAATTGCTGTGATTTTCAAGCCTAAACTGGGTCTGGGTTGAGGTAGCGCGCCTATCTGGGAGCCATCGTAGCGAGGTGGGAATGGTCAGTTTAGTCTGCTCTGCAACTAACTCAAAATAGCCTAGGGGAAGGACTTCGAGCACCCCGGAGGCCGTCGCCGAATCGCCATCATTATCCACAACCAGCACTTGAAAGGGATACTCCTGGCTGCGGCATAGGGTTAAATCTTCAGGAATTTGACAGACGATGACACTGTCATGCCAGCGGTTGGGCAGCAGACGCAGATTGGTCGGACTATTCTCTAATAACCAGTTTTCAATCCCAGGACAGGAGATCAGCACCGAAATCGGATTGCGACTACTATTGTAAATTCGGGCAGGCATCTCGACGACTTGTCCGGGATAGTCCTGGAATGTTTGAATGGGCAAATCAACTTTGAAGGAGGCTGTGCCAAAACCGGGCTCAACTCGGAGGCGCAGAACGTGACGTTCTTCCGACTGCAGCTCGGGTGAAATGATGCGCACCGTAATATTGGCTAACCCCACAAAGCCAGGGAGTGGGGAATCCACAATGTTGATGGTGTAACGGCTGTGGGTTCCAGGGGGAACTTTTGAAGAGGTCATAGGAAACAGATGGTACCAACGGCGAGGGGGTTGACCATCATTCCCCGTTGCCGCCAGAACAATATGAAAACTCGCTTGGCGATCGCTATTGTTCACCACCTCCACATCCAGAGTCGCTGTCGAATAGCCTGGTTTAAGGGTAAGGTCGGCTGTCGAGATTTGACTTTGAATCACACTAACCACCATCAGGACTCCTCCCTACTACTGCTCCTTCACCGCTATCGCCAAATCGTTAGAAATCGTCGCGCATCAAACATTTCAACGTCCCAACTAGTTATG
>JAKSDM010000745.1 GCA_022360135.1 Pseudanabaenales cyanobacterium
CGACTGAGGACATCAAAGATAAACTCTGCAGGCGCCAGCCAATCATGAATTTGTGAGATCAATGCCTGATTTTCCGCTTTGCTCAAATAGGGAGAAACCCCTTCCATCACAATCATCAGCGGTTGACTCGGAACGCACTGAATCTGGTCAATCCATGTGAAGTCTAAGATTGATTTCGCAATAAATTGATAGCGATCATTTTCTTCAAAAAACTTTCGCCGAAACTCGATGACTTCAGGGAAGTCTATTTCATACCAGCGGACACTGCCGTTATCCGTACGTATGAATCGGGTGCATAATCCACAACCTAAATTAATAACAACGGCATTTGGATAAGTTTCAAGGAAGGTTTTAACGATGCGATCGAATTCTTGAACTCGGATTACAACCCCCAATTGTGATGCCCAACCCTTGGAATATTTTTCAAAATCATAGTCGGTGTTTTTGGCGATCTCGATCGCTTTTGGATCTTGGAACAGACTATCAGCTCGCTGCGTTTCAATATATCGGGCGTAGAGCGTGATCATTAGGGTTTCGGCAACCCCATTTAATTGTTTGGCGGATTCAAGTTGATTGAGGATCATCTGAGTTGAGGATTGGGTAATTAAGTGAGTGCTGAGTTGGCAGGCGGCGTCTAGCTAAAAGAGATAAGGCAATAACCGCTTAGTCTTCTGTATATACTCCTGATATTGATCCCCAAACTGCTCCAGCATCATTCTCTCTTCATTGCCAATCCGGACAAAATACAAAATACCGAAGGCGATAACTCCAGATATGCCTGCGATCCAATTCGTTAGCAGCAGTCCTTGGGCGATACTCCATAGCCAAATAGACGTATACATAGGATGACGAATCGTTTGATAGACACCATGGGTAATCAAGGTATGTTCTTCCCGGACTTGCAAAGTTGGCGACCAGTTTTTGCCTAAATCGTGATGAGAACGCCAAAATAACCAGAGTGCGATCGCAAATGTCAACACACCCAGGATATTAGCCCAACCGGGCAATGCGTAATTGGCAAAATTGAACCAGGGTGTAATAAAAATATAGATGATCGGAAAAACAAACATTCCCAGAAATACCAAAAACAGCAGACCATTTTCCTGAGCAGTTTTACGATTATCGATGATGGTATTCTGCTTATTTTCTCGCTGATGAGGAATACGAATGATAGAGGAAAAGACCAAGCCAATTAGAAAGGCGATTTTGAGTATGGGGGTCTCCATTTTCAACCTCGTAATCAAACGTTAACTTGGGCTTGCAACCGCTGCTGATACGCTGCGCAAACGAACACTTAACTCCCAATTCTGCGCCTGCTGATATCGGGACCAGAGTCGGGCATACACACCGTTAGCCGCAATTAATTCATCATGTTTGCCCAGTTCTACTAATCGTCCTTGGTCAAGCACCGCAATCTGATCGGCATTGACAATGGTCGCCAGTCGATGGGCGATGACGATTAAGGTTTTGCCTCGAGTGAGAGCGGCGATCGCATCTTGAATCAGGGCTTCATTTTCGGGGTCAGCAAAGGCGGTGGCTTCGTCTAACACCACGATGGGATTGTCTTGTAAGATGGCGCGGGCGATGGTGATGCGCTGACGTTGCCCCCCAGAGAGGCGGGCGCCGCGTTCTCCAGCAATCGTGTCATATCCATTCGGCAGCGTGAGAATAAACTCATGGGCTTGGGCGGCTTGCGCAGCCATTTCCACCTCTTCGGTTGTCGCATTGGGTCGACCCAATTTAATGTTGTTGCGGATGGTGTCGTGCAGCAGGAATGTATCTTGAAAGACAAACGAAACCCAGGACATGAGCGTGTCAGATGTCATCTGGCAGACATCGACGCCGCCAATCTCGATCGCCCCATCTTCGACATCCCAAAAGCGAGGGATCAATCGAGCCAGGGTGGTTTTACCCGCGCCAGACGGACCCACCAGGGCGGTAACGGCTCCAGCTGGCATAGTCAGCGATACGTCTCGCAGGGCGGGACGACCATCCCCATAGGCAAAGGTGACTTTGTTTAGTGTGATTGAAGCATTTTCAGGTGTTTGAGGACTCTGAGGTTGAGATAATGCGGGTTCCACCAAGACTGACCCAATTCGCAAGGCTCCGGCGTTGGCTTGGTTGATGAAATAGGAAAGTGTGAAGATAGGCTTGAAAGCTCCGCACAGTCGGGGGGCCAGTAGAAGAAACACTAGCAGGCGCGGAAAGGGTAGGCTGCCCTGTATCATCAGCCATACCCCCACTGTTGAAACCACAGCCAATGTGGGCAGGGGTTCAAACAGTAACGTGCCTAACCTCCCTGAAAGCTGGGTTTTTGCGTTCCAATCCCGCAGTTTCTGAGTGAAGGTGTCGAGCGATCGCTGGAACCGGACAAAGGAGCTGCTGCCATCGTCAAAGGTGCGGACGACTTGCATCCCCTGCACAAACTCGATGATCACACTGTTGATTTGCTCATTGGCGCGATCGTAGGAATAGCGCTGCTCTGCATAGTCGCGTAGGGCCAACTGAATAAAAATCATGCCTACTGGCAGCACCGCTAGTGTGACGAATCCTAATCGCCAGTCAGCGATAAACATAGCCACTAAGGATAACGCCGGAATCGTATATGCTTGTCCAATCAGGGGGGTGCTATCGGCAACAAAAGCATGTAGCGACTTGACATCATCTTGCACCAGTTTTTTGATTGCCCCTGATCCAGTCGTGATCACATAGCCCAGGGGCGCCTGGGCCAAATGCTCAGTCAGCGCTGTTCGCAGAATCACTTCGAGCTTGAACGCCGCTATGTGAGACACGTAAAAAGCGAGACTACGTGAGGTGAAGGCGATCGCCACCATGCCCACCGCTACTACAAGCCAGCGCCAAATGATAGTAGGCTCAGGCGTATCAGATAGCAGCTCTGCTGCAATGGGGGGAACTGCTAGCAGTGAACCGAGACTGGTGATGGCGCTGAGGGCGGAAAGGGCGATCGCAGCCAAAATTCTGCCTTTGACGGGTTCCATCACGTCCCAGATTCCGGCAGGCGGCTTGGAAAATGTGGGATGAATCATGGTTTTCTGGAAAAGCGCAGCAACAGTAAACGGGTACTTGGCTATTCAACTGATAGGAATAATTTTCAAGAAGATAAACCTATTGTAGCGAAAATCAATTTTAGGTATTCTTTTCCTACAGATTTTTTGGCTCTTCAGGACTATCTAGGAAATTCTATGCCGTGTTGCAAGCGTTTGTTACGCTTCTGTAGAGATTATATTGAGTGCGATCGAACTCAGTCGGTAATTGAAACTCAAACTCTATAGCTCCGTTAGAGAATCTTTCTTCCCTGACTGTTCTTGCACGCACTCGATCATATTTTGTCAACAACAATGTGAAGCAGTAGCTAGCCAATCACCGATCAACAAGCTAAGATCTTAATAAGAAGAATTTCTATTAAAATAATCTTAGTCTTTTGACTTGCGTCAAGTTGCCGGTTACCTAACTGGAGTCTGGCAAAAAACATATGATCTGACTGCAAAAAAAGACCACACCGTAGTAACTTCAGGCAATAGAAGAATATTTGCCCAGTGGTGTAGTCATGATAAAAACCATTATCCGCCCTAGCGACGCCTTAACTCTC
>JAKSDM010001818.1 GCA_022360135.1 Pseudanabaenales cyanobacterium
GAATCAATTGATGCATCATCGCCGAAAAAAAGTCATCGCCATCCGTCAGTCGCCAGCTGTGGCTGCAGCCGTCTTGCTAGGGCTATGGCTCAGTGGATGCCAGTCAGGTGAGGTCAGTCGTTCTGATGCAACCGCAGCAGATAAACCCCAGGTGACGGCGACAAGCACAATCATTGCGGACTTAGCCAGCGAAGTAGGCGGCGATAAAATTCAACTCACTGGCATCCTAAAACCAGGCGCTGACCCTCATGTTTACGAACCTGCGCCCTCAGACACAATTGTTCTAGAGACGTCGGACTTGATTCTTTACAACGGTTACAATCTGGAGCCAGGTTTAATCAGGCTGATCAATGGCGCTGGGGTAAATGCGCTAAAGCTGGCGGTTGGGGAAGTGGTCGAACCGCTGGACTTCCAGTACCAGGGCCAAACGGAACCCGATCCTCATGTTTGGGGAGATGTGGAAAACGCGATCGCCATGATCAATGCCATTCGAGACGCCCTGATCAAACTTTCCCCAGAAGACGCAGCTGTTTTTACTGAAAACGCTGCTCAACTGAGCGTTGAACTAAATCGCTTAGACACCTGGGTAACGACGCAAATTATGACGATTCCGGCCGGTCAACGCAACCTGGTGACCACCCACGACGCTTTTCAGTACTATGCCAACGCTTATGGCGTCAAGGTTGTGGGCACTCTGATTGGTATGAGCACCGAAGAACAACCGAGTGCTCAAACCGTGCAACAGTTAGTAGAAGCGATTAAGCAAGCCGGAGTCCCGGCAATTTTCGCCGAAACCACAATTAATCCGGCGCTAATTAAAACCGTCGCTCAGGAGGCCAATGTTCAGCTCGCCCCGAATGAACTCTACTCAGATTCCATTGGGGCTCCCGGTAGTGAAGGGGATACCTACATTAAAATGATTATGGCCAATACCCGCACGATTGTAGAAGCCCTAGAGGGAGACTACACGGCTTTTAATCCTCAATAAGTCAGTAAGTAACTAATTATTCAACCGACAGCGTCCTGACGGCTGGCCCTCAAGCCGCTGTCGACGCTCAGCTACAATTGTCGCCAGATTCGATCGACCGGTGAGGGCGAGGCGGTAATCCGCCCAAACATCGTAGATCTGATTGACGATGGGGCGGATGATAGGCCAATTGGTTGCTGCATAGATCCAACCGATGCCGAGCACCTTGTAGGTGCGTCGAAATACCTCAATGTTTTTAATCACAGTCCCGTCGGGCAAGACGGCGTGGATTCGACCCATTGCCGTCTCAAAGTCGATATCACCATGCTCCTCAGGGGTATAATTGTCATCCGCAATGTCCACAAACGCCACCAACCCTCGACCAGCATCCCGTTTTCGCAAGAAATTAACCTCTCGCAGACACAGCGGACAGGCGCCATCGTAGAGCAGCTCAATTTTCCAGCAGGGGGATGAGGTTTGCGATCGCGTATCGGCTTCAGCAGGTTTATCGAGCTGGGTTTCAGATGGAGTCATGGAAAGTTTCGATTTTTCTAAAATTTTAAGAAAAAATAAGAGAACTATCTAGTTGAGAAAACCAGCTCCTCAACAGAATCTCAAGCTAGAGGCTACAAAAGCGCCACCGCAGCAAAGCTACAAGCAAAAAACGCTGAATTGGAAGCAGAGTTGGAAATAGCTCGTCAGCAAGCGGTCTCTTTGCAGCAGCAGATTGTCAATCTCAAAGCCGATCTGCGGCTGCAAAGAGATAGGTCTGATCAACTAACTGCAGATCTGGAGCAGATGAAAGGGCAAGTTGAGAAAAAGGGAAACTCAGTTAGAGCGTGTCACGGATGATATTGGCTGGGTCGATTAATTGGATGTGCAGTTATATAAATCATGGATTAGCAGATGCGGCGATCGCGCTAGTCGGTTGGCGTCTGCTATTTACTTAAACCTTGGCCAGGAAAGGTTCTGTCCGATTCAAACGATTCCAGCTCGACCCCTCCTCTAGGCAATAGACCTCAGCCGAATTATTTGGGCTTTCAATCAGCTTCACTTTGTACAGCGTCGCCCCAATCTGGTTAATCGATTCATACAGCCGCTCACGGATA
>JAKSDM010000217.1 GCA_022360135.1 Pseudanabaenales cyanobacterium
AATCGTTGGATAAATCTCGCATATCTAAGGTGATTTCCACCTTGCCCGGAATGGTATTGGCGACATTGGGGGAAAGTTTCATGGCCCCCACCGTCGCCACCTGATCGCCGCCATTTGCACAGCCGATCTGATTAACCGCTAGAATCACCTGAGCAGCCGCCACCAAGGCATCCTGGCGCATGGGCATCGGGGTTGCGCCAGCATGGCTGGCCCGGCCTTCTATGGTAATGGCGTACCGCCGCTGGCCCACAATACCAGTGACAAGACCGATCGGGACACCCACCGCTGCCAACACGGGGCCTTGCTCCACATGAAGTTCGACAAACGCCGCCAGGTTATCGTTGTTGCGTTTTGCCAGGGGCAGCTGAGCCCAGTCTCCCCCAATGTTTTGCAGGCTCGGTTGAATAGGGGGATAGTGGGGATGAGCATAATACTCCGGGTCTAGATTGGCCTCACCAGCCATCGCCTTGCTGCCGATCATCGTCCGTTCTTCATCGGCAAACACAATTACCTCCAGGGAATGATCTAAGCGGATCTCCCTTTCATGTAAAGTGCGAATCACTTCCAATCCGGCTAACACTCCATAAACGCCGTCATAAATACCGGCATTGGGAACGGTATCCAGATGAGAGCCTGTGGCCAGGGCCGGGACATGGGGATAGCGGCCAGGATAGCGGCCAATCATATTTCCAGCGGCGTCGATCGCAACGGTCATGCTGGCTGCTTCCATCCAGCGCTGGATGATTTTTCGGGCTTGGATATCTTCAGGGCTAAAGGCCAGTCGCCGCACCCCACCATTGGGGAGAGCGCCGATGCCGCCAATCTTGGCAATTGTTTGCATGAGCCGATCGCCATTGATTTGCAGGCAGGCAGTTAAGGTTGAATTTAATAGCATATTCCTATTTGAAGGATTCAGGCGTCACTTACTGTTGTTGTGCTTGCTGTTGCAGCTTATAAGCAGCCCACCCGCCATAGCTAGAAATATCAGGCCAGCCGTGTTCTTCTATCAGGGCTTGGGGATAGAGCATTGCGATCGCACGCTCCCCAGTTTCCAAGGTTACTTCTGCCGGATACATATGGGGCGGTTCAGTGGAGACTAAATAGTCGTATTGTTCAGCGGTCAGTTTGTACAGCTCACCCAGAATAGAGATCCCCCCCGATTCAACCGTATAAATGCCAGGATGCCAGCCCTCTGCAACGGAATGGAGACGGTAGTTCGCAGCCGTTTTGGCCGGGCGAATGAATGTCGCTGCTTGCAAATTACCATGATCGGGTTGTCCTCGCAGCGCCGAACCGCAAATGAATACAGTTTTAGACCCATCAACAGCATCGGTCATCGGGGATGCTCTCCTTGCTCAATCTAGTCACACCTCAATGCATACCAGATTATAGGGTGTTGCTGCGGTAAGCTGCGATCGTTTCTGCGCTTAAAATATCTCGCGATCGCCGTCAATCGAGAGTTTGTCCACTGAAAACAGGCAGGCTCAGAGCCTATGTTGGCTCGTACTTATATGACGATTTACAGTATCTATTGCAAGCTGAGTTGAATCAATCAAAGACGGATCGCCTTTACTGCGGCGAAGGGACAAAGCTGCCTCAAAATAATGTCGTGCTGCTTCATACTGCTGTTGATCAAACTTGCACTTGCCTATATGTTGATAGGCGAAGTCTAGATAATAGGCAAGGTCAGGATCACACTGACAATTCGCGATCGCTTCCTCAAATAATTTTTCGCTCATTGCATAATCCTGTCGCCACTGATACACATGAGCCAGCCGAATCCGATTTGCAGTTTCAAGTCGTCTATCTCCAACCAATTCTGATAGCTCAATAGCTGAAGTTAGGGCTTGCTGGGCAAGGGTAAAGTCATGCAACATCCGAGCATATCCGCCAATTAATCCGAGAAACTGAATTTGGCGCTTTGTTTCAATCGCATCTGAGTTAAGCTGAGATTGTAAAAATATTAATGCTTGTCGCACCTCAGCAGGATTATTCGGAACATCACGCAGATTTTCATGTTTTGATCAACCCCCATGCATGGGTCACTCGCCCTACTGTCAACGCACTCCCCATCAACCAAAGCAGCCAAAGGGGTGAACGGTCAGGTTTCTGCCCGTGCTGAAATGGCGGCAAAGTTGAAGGCGGGAGTTCACTGACCTCTGGCTAATATCAAGTCTGGTTGAATGCCCGTAATAAAAGCAGCTCTACAATCGCTGAAAGCTTTGTTACGAAAAGATTATGCAATTGACTGAATTGTGGGCACTCTCGACAACTTGATATAAAATCCTGCTCAGCAAGTTTATTCGTCTGTTCAACCCTCAAAGGGAGATATAATTTAAGCTGGGAAATGAGGTAGGACAAGACTCTCAGGGTTTTTTCATTACATCATTAAGATGCTTTTTTAGTATGTATATAAATTTCATTTCGGTGACGTTGAGTTTTATCTTCTCAATTTCAGTTTTTAGCAGCAGCTTATATGCGCCCAAAGAAATTGCCAATTTCTTGATTTGGCCATTTTCTGGCGTCGACTATCAGGCAGAATATATAACTGAATTGAAAGAGGATAATATTACTCAGAAACAAGAAATAAAGTCTCTCAAGTTGCAACTTAATGATAAAGACAATGAACTGTTACAGTTAAAAGAGAAAGTCATAAATTTGCAATCCACAATTGC
>JAKSDM010000762.1 GCA_022360135.1 Pseudanabaenales cyanobacterium
ACAGGCTCAACGAGACGTTGCAGATTCAGGGCAAGACCACTTGGTTCGAACAGGAGAGCATCGCCTCTGGGATCGATTTCCAAGCGGAACTCTATCGGGGGATCGAAAACGCTGAAAATTTTCTGTTCATTATCTCTCCCAGCTCAGTCAACTTATCTGCCTGCTTGGCTGAATTGGCCTACGCCCAGAAACTCAACAAACGTATTGTTCCTGTTCTCTATCGTCAGGTGCTGCACTCAGAGCAGCTGAAAACGTTGGTGAACACCCAGTGGATTGACTTCAGAGAGCATGAGGGAGATTTCCTGACAAATTTTGGCAAACTTTATCGCACCCTGGAGAGTGATCCTGACCATGTGCGGACCCATACTCGCCTGTTGGTTAAGGCTATGGAGTGGGAGCAAGCCGACCGGGATGATAGTTTCTTGCTGCGAGGAAAGGATTTAGCGGCTGCAGAAGTCTGGTTACAGCAAGCGGCGGATAAAGAACCTAAACCGACAGACTGGCAAGGCCAATACATTCAGGAGAGCCGAGAACTCCCCTATCGGAAAATCAAACTTCGTTCCGTATTCCTGACTAGCGCAACCGTCACGATATTGGTATTGATTGCGCGCCTATTTGGATTGATGCAACCGGCTGAGCTGAGAGCCTATGACTACTTGATGCGGCTACGCCCTAGTGAACCCGAACAAGATCATCGCTTCCTGATTGTCACAGTGGATGCATCGAGTGGTTACTGGCTACGGGACCGGTTGATAGACGGTGATTACAAGCCAGGTATCGGAACTATTCCAGACGCAGCGCTTAAGGATGCTCTAGAGATTCTAGCGTCTCACCAGCCAAGACTGATTGGGTTGGATATCTATAGAGATTTTCCGGCTGAAGATGTAGTCAAGCAGCATTTACAGCAGACTGAGAACCTGATCGGCATCTGTAAGGCCAGCGATAATGATGAAGCCTTTCATGCACCCCGTGAGATGCCGATAGAGCGGGTTGGGTTCAATGATTTTGCGCTTGATGGTGCATTTTTTGTCCGTCGCCATTATCTGAAGCAGCCCGCTGATCATGAATATTGCAATACATGGGATGCTTTTAGCCTCCTGTTAGCCAAGGCGTATTTGGCAGTGGAGGGCGTTTCTTATCAAGATCCTTATGATACTGAGGATAATACTCAGGTCGAATTTGTACAGACTATGCAATTGGGTCATGTCATTATCCCAGAATTGTGGACTAGCAGTGGTTATAGTTACTTGGGAGATACGTTGAAGGGGTACCAGACTTTACTCAATTTCTGGACTTACAAAGGTAGCGTTAAAAAGTTTG
Source organism: Pseudanabaenales cyanobacterium (assembly GCA_022360135.1). GTDB lineage: Bacteria > Cyanobacteriota > Cyanobacteriia > Phormidesmidales > Phormidesmidaceae > JAKSDM01. The sequence continues at coordinate 1,321 of JAKSDM010000762.1, forward strand.
CTCCCCGTGTAAGTCTAGCGGCAGTGATACAAGATCAGGTATCTTCTGACTTGATACG
>JAKSDM010000447.1 GCA_022360135.1 Pseudanabaenales cyanobacterium
AAGATCTATGGTTATGATTCCGCCTCAGAACTGATTGATAGTTTTAACAGCGTTCGGCGCCTCCCCTATGTTGACTCTAATCGCTCAGCCGAATTTGCCCACTTACTCCAGGAGCAGGATACGGTTCTTGGCTTTGAGTCACAAGTTTATTCCAAGGATAGCAGTATCATCTGGATTTCTGAGAATGCCCGCGCCATTCGTGATCAAGCAGGCGTTCTGCTCTATTACGAAGGAACGGTAGAAGACATTACAGAACGTAAGCAAATAGAGGCGGCATTGCAGCAGGCGAATGATGAACTCGAAATTAAAGTTGCGCAGCGGACGGCAAACTTAAGGCAGCTCAACCAGCGACTGAGGGGGATGATTACTGAACATTTGCAAACACAGGCGGCGCTAAAGGCTACGGGAGCAGAATTGCACACTTTGTTTGCAGCCATGCCCGATGCGATTTCAATCCTTGATGCTAAAGGTTACTATCTCAAAATTGTCTCGACAAATGCAGAATCTCTATACAATCCGTCGGCTGAACGGATTGGCAAGACGATCTACGAGGTCTTCCCACCGGAACAAGCTACTCTGTTTGCAATTCATATCCAGCGGGCCTTGAATACCGGAAAAACAGTCAGCTTGGAATATAGCTTACCGATCAAGATCGAGAACAGTCGCCGGGAAGCCTGGTTCATGGCTAACGTTTCACCCATGCCAGATAACCATGTAATTTGGGTGTCTCGAGATATTACTGAGCGCAAGCAAAGGGAAGTTAGTAGTCGGCAGTTGCCGTTAACTCAATGATGGCGTCATAGTCAAACTGCTCCACCAACTGCCTCAGATCCTCTGCTAAAAATAAATGAGGCTCCGGGATTTGCTGAATCAGTTGAATCAGAATCTCCGAGTCTACCTGGATTGCCGCTTGGCGCATCGCCTTGATCCAAGTCTTTGGCATCTCTTGTAGCGAATTCGGCGTCAGTCGAGCGCTCTGCTGATTAGCGGATGGTTGAGCAGCAGCGGCGGCTGGCGGCTCCATTTCCTTATAGAGGTATCGAACCCCTAAATACTGAGCCATTTTCTCAAAAATCACCGTCTCCCGAAATGGCTTGCGGACAAAGTCATCACAGCCCGCCGCTAAAACAGCTTCTCGCTTTTCTTCAAATACACTGGCTGTCAGGGCGATGATGACTGGGGAGGGGGAAAGGGGTGTGGGGGGTGGGGTGTGGGGTGTGGGGATTTTGGATTTTGGATTTTGGATTTTGGATTTTGGATGGGCTGACGGCTGATGGCTGACTTCCTCAACTCCTGTCTCCTGTCTCCTGTCTCTTGACAGCTGGTGGCTGACGGCTGACGGCTGGTCTGCCCGAATTCGTCTCGTGGCCTCATACCCATCCATTACAGGCATGCGCATATCCATCCAGATCAAATCAGGCGCCCAGGTATGGTTGATCGCGATCGCTTCTTGCCCATTGGCGGCCTCGCGCACTTCAAACCCCAACTGGGTCAGTAGTTGACACATGACATGGCGATTATCTGTCTGATCGTCAACCACCAGAATCCGATATGTTGGCTGATCGGGGGCTAGGGCGACTACGGTCGAAGGATGTGATTGATCAGACACGTCAGTTGGGTCGGCCAAGGTCATCGGAATATGAAATGTGAAAATTGTTCCTTGTCCCAGAACGCTTGCTACTTGAATGTCGCCACCCATGAGTCGGGCAAATTGGCGGCTAATCGCCAGCCCTAATCCGGTGCCGCCCCTACTCCGATCAATCACCCTGGCTTGCACAAACGGATCAAAAATAGATTCTAGGTCAGTGGATGGAATACCGGGTCCTGTGTCTTCGATTTCAAACTGGAGGGTATGGGGCGGAGGGGTTGGGAGGTGGACGCGCAACCTTACCCCGCCAACTTGAGTGAATTTAATTGCATTGCCCAATAGGTTAATCAGCACCTGGCGCAATTTTGCTTCGTCGGTAAGAATGTATTGCGGCGTTTCAGGTGTGCAATCGAAGACCAGCAAGATGCCTTTTGATTTCGCCCGCAGTCGCAACATGTCTTCTAGCGACGCCAGTAGGTTATGCAGGTCAACGACTTGCTGGTTAAAAGTGACGCGCCCAGCTTCAATCTTAGACATTTCCAGCACGTCATTGATGAGGGCTAAGAGATGCTCGCCACTGCGATTGACAATCGCTAGGTTGTCGCGATGTTCAGACTTGAGGGAGTCATCACGCAGCAGCAACTGGGCGAAACCAAGAATTGCGTTAAGGGGGGTGCGCAACTCATGGCTCATGTTAGCGAGGAACTCACTCTTAGCCCGGTTGGCTGTATCGGCGGATTCTTTGGCTTGCTGTAGGGCGGCGGTTCGTTGGTAGACCCGCTGTTCTAACTCCTCGTTGCTTTTTTCCAAGGCCATAAAAGAACTGCGGAGCCGATTCGCCATCCGATTGAACGACCGGGCTAGGGTTTCAAGCTCCCGGATCCCCTGCGTTTCAACCTGGAGATTGAGGTCACTGTCTGTCTGTTTAGTCCCAGTGCGCTGGGCGATCGCCTGACTTGCCTGACTCAGATGCAGAATGGGTTGGGTGATCCAGCGGGAGGTGAGGAGACCAACGGCCGTTGCGATCGCCAAGGCCAACAGGCAGAGTAAAATCGTCATGCGCGTGTTGGCGGTAATTTGCTCCATAAAATCGACCTCAGGCGCTACCACCACAATCAGCCAGTTAATCCCCCGGGGATCTTCAAAGGCGGACACCTGCACAAACTGCTTCTGCCCTTGGAGTCTAAAATTCAATTGAATGTGACCGCTGAAGCTCTCTAGATTCAGGACTTGAGCGATGTATTTAGCCGTCTCGCGGATCAGCGGATTTTGGCTATCGGCAGCCTTGATCCGCCGCGACAGCTGACCATTGTTATAAAGCGGACTTTGGCTATCGGCAGCCTCGATTCGCTGCAACGGCTGACCGGCATAACTCTGATAGGGCTTCTCCCCCGTAGAGCTAGCCACTAATAGTCCGGAGTTTTCCATAATGAAGGCTTGCCCTGATTTGCCAATCTCAATGCTCTGCAAGAACTGGCTGATGTCATCCAGAGAAAAATCAACCCCAGTCACGCCCAACCGGTTTCCAGATGAATCGTAGACGGGCAAGGCCGCACTCAAAATCAGTTGAGGCGCTCCAAAAGTAGGATAAATGTGGCTCCAAACGGCTTCACCCGCTTCTATCGCGGTTTGATAAAAGGGACGGGTGCGGGCGTCATAAACCTGCCGATTTACCCTGGCCAGGTTGGCTCGATTCCCCTGGCCGTCAAGGTTATGATAGTAGCCGTAGAAGTTTGTTGTGGCGTCGTTCACCACTCCCTGCAATACGTTGTCTGAGGTGTAGGTAACGCCAATAAATGCTCCATCTACCTCTGAGCCAAAATATAGCCAGGTCACGTTGTCCAGGAATTGTATCTGTCGCCAGAGGTAGCGTTCACTGGCTAAATTTCCAATCTTTAATTCACCGCGTCGGACAGCATCGGCATTGACTTGGTTAATCAGGTGGGGAATTTCCGAATGATCGATCAGCCGCTCTTGGATTCGACTAGAGATTTCGCGACGGAGTTGGGAGGCGACATCATTCACAGCCCGTTGTCCATTCTGCAGAGAAAAATATCCGGTCAGTCCAACTGCCGTAAAGATTTGCAGGATAAACGGAATCACCAGCACAGAGCGCAGGGACAACTTGCCCGACAGCTTAACCAGCTTAGATTTGAGTCGTTTAGCCGCCATTGCTGATCCGTCTCACAGCCCCTGAAACCAGTTAGCGAGTTCTCCTCATAAGTTTCCTACTCTAAACCTTTCCAATCCATAAAACTAGAGATATTGCCATCCTAATTGATTCGTAAATCACGCTTGTTAGCGTCTTGGTCGCTACAAGTGAGACATGGACCCCATATTTACAACCTGATTAGGATTCTGATCTAGATTATTTTCTTGGCCAAGTGGCGTTGTAAAAACCTAAGCTGAACTCACTATTACAACAATGCAAAACTTTCTGACTCTCTGGGGGCGCCCTTAGGGATACTTTCAAGCACTATTGACGCCTGATATCGGGATCAATCAAGGATTTTCTGTAAAGCCAGCTTAGCCGCACCCGCCATACCGGCCTCATTCCCGAGTTCGGCCCGCAAAAGTTGCAATCCTTGGCGCGAGCTGAGCATAACCCGTTTTTCAATCTCCAGCTGCACCGTAGTCAAAAAAAGTTCATATCCGGCGCTAATGCCGCCCCCTAGAATGATCGCCTCAGGAGTGAGGACGTATATCAGGCTGGCCAGCCCTGCGCCTAAATTCTGTCCATAGCGTCGCCAGAAAGCGATCGCCGCCTGATCTCCAGCCTGCGCCTGCGCCGCCAACTCCGCCGGCTCCAGACCAGTTTCTCGCTGCACTGCCCGCACTGAGCAATACTGTTCTAGAGATCCTCGATTCCCGCTGTTACATTCCGGCCCATCCGGATTAAGCGTGATCAGCCCCAATTCTCCCGCCGACCCCTGTCGCCCTACGAATAATTCGCCATCCAGGATAACCGCCCCACCCACCCCAGTTCCTAGGGTAATCACAATCAAATCCCGAAACTGCCGCCCAGCCCCCAGCCAAGCTTCACCCAGTCCAGCACAGTTAGCGTCATTCGCCAGAATTGTAGATCGTCCAGTTTTCTCCTCCAACCCATCGGCCAGCGGTACGTCCCGCCAACCCGCCAAATTAATCGCCACCCGAGCAATCCGTCCAGCAGCGTCAGCCGGACCCGGTGTTCCCACCCCAATCGCCGTTGCTCGATGGTCAGGGTCGAGTTGGGCGATCGCCGCCGCCATCGCCCCTATCACCGCTTCTGGATAAGCAGGCTGGGGAGTTGGGGCGCAGAGAGATGCCAAACACTGCCCCTGCTGATTAAACCGCCCTAACTTAATTGCAGTTCCTCCCAGGTCAATCCCAATCACCTGAGGTTGATCAGTCGATTCCTCCATACATCAGCCGAAAAAATCCAACATATCTTGATAAAACGCGGATTCCCTCCCTCTAATTCCCTCTGCTGTCGCCAGTATCCATAGCCTCTCGATCAACGATTCTTGAGTTGATCTAACCACAAGGACCAGAAGGGATAAACATACGCCTAATCGCCCGCCAATACTCGAATCATCTGCCATTGTCCGTTTATTTTTTCAAACAGAGCGCGGGGATCTAAGGGTTGATAGGCATAGCGATTAAACACAAAGCCCTGCACCTGATTTGGCAGGATCACAGGCGTCCATCCCTGAATGGGACCCGGTGTATTCTCAGGATTTTGCTCATATTGTTTCTCCCTTTCAGACGAGTTAAGCTTAACCAGTTCATTCGATAAAATCCCCACCACCGGGGCCTCTAAGTTAGGGGCGGCTCGCACATTCACCCCTTGCCCCAGCACAATTACGGTGGAGAACTCGTACTCAATTCCCTCGGCGTCTTGCGGCGGCGGGTACTGACGATAGAAGGCTTTAGTCACATTAGGACAAACCCATACCTCGCCACCGGGCGTCGTAGGCGGATAATCCGCATTCAATTCACAGCTATTGCGAGCCGTCATTTTTTCCAAGATTTCCCAAAACCAGCCGTTTGCATCCGTCAGATCCATATCAGCGGCTGTCATCGGTAGGCCAAACCCATAGGGTAAGCCATCTGGCGGCAGAATAGACTGAATGAAATCCGCATCTCGGTTTTTTATGGCTTGCTGAAGCTGATTGCGAAACCGGCCAAATTCACTCCCAGCTTTGACTTGATCGATGACCTCAAGGCGCTGATGAGCAAAATTGGTCAGCTTTGGGTCAGGGGCTTCTGGATCAGAGGTTTCTGGCTCTTTTGGAGGGGGAGTCTCCCTACTTTCAGGGATCTGAGTGAATAAATCCTCGCCCGTTTGCTGGCTGATTTCCTCGTTCGCCAGGGGTTCACTCCCCTTAGGGGATACCGCTGTTCTGGGCTGCATTACGGCGATCGCGCCGCCAACGAAGGCAGCGATCCCAACAATCCCCACCATCCACCAATAGACTTGTTTCATGACTCTCTAGACAGTTGACGCCAATCTCTCTTAGGCTCTCTATCTCAGCCTATCTCTCTGAGCTGACTTTTTACAGCCTCTTGGGGTTAGAGACTGGGAAAAGCTTAGCGCGGCTGATGGCTGAATCAGCGGATCCGTTATCATCGTTGGCAAAGCTCAAGGTAAATCCGAGCGACGGTATCCGCTGGATTGGCTTTCAGACAATGCTCAAAACCAACCGCTGCTGACTGGAAATTTTGCTGATAGTAATATAGCAGGGCCGCTTCAAAGTCAGTTTTAGAGGCCATCTTACGATCGCGAATTTTGGCGGGATCGGCCTCAAATACCTCGTAAACACTGACAAAATGAGTCTTCCCTTTGACCTTTACCCGATCAATTACCCGCATTGCGTAGTGATTGGCATTGTCCAGTTGCAGAAATGTGTGGTGAGAAATGAGCAGTGAGACATTGTAATGGCGAGTCAGACGCTCAATCCGGGCCGCCACATTAACTGTGTCACTGATCACTGTCCCGTCCATTCGATTGCATCCCCCCACCGTACCCAGCATCAGCTTGCCAGTGTTGACGCCAATGCCAATCTCAATCGGACTATACCCTTGACAGGTGCGGCGGCTATTATAATCAGCCAGTCGTTGAAGCATAGAAACACTGGCTTTGATAGCGTCATCGGCGCTGCCGCTAAACAACGCCATGATGGCGTCTCCAATATATTTATCAATGAAACCGTTATTTTCTGCGATCGCGGGCTCCATCCGGGACAAAAACGCATTGATAAACATAAAGTTCTCCTCAGGGGTCATCCGCTCTGACAGACGGGTAAAGTCCCGAATATCCGCAAATATGACCGACATGGAGTCCTCAATATGATCCCCCAACTGAACATCCACAATACTTTCCTTGTTCAAGAACTGCAGAAACTGCCGAGGGACAAAGCGACTATAGGCTAAGTTGATCTTAGAGAGATGCAGATGGGTTTTAATTCGAGCAATCAGTTCATTTCTAGAAACAGGCTTGGTCAGATAGTCATTGGCGCCGGCATTGAGCCCCTCTACTAAGTCAGGCGGCTGATTTTTAGCCGTGAGCATGACGATGGGTAATTCATGAGCAGGTATTTTTTGGCGAATTTGCCGACAGACCTCATAGCCCGTCATCCTGGGCATCATTACATCTAGCAATAATAAATCCGGCTTCAGCCCTTGCTCGATCAAAGCCAAAGCGTCTGGACCATTGGCGGCTTGAGTAACTTTATAGTGATTGAGAGAAAGCTGATTGATAATCACCTGACGGTTGACCGGCTCATCATCGACAACCAAAATCTTAAATGCTTGGGGATTCATGGAGAGTCCAGATCCGTTGTCTGCAACCATCGATCCCTCGCGATTGCTGGCGGCAATGGCTTTTCTATCTTTTAGCAGGGGAGGACTGACGACTGGCGGGGGAGGCGACTGGGATTGGGCAGATGACTGATCCGCTGGGTCAGGGAGAAGTTGCGAAGAAATCGGCAGCGTAAAGGAGAATTGTGATCCGACGCCGATGTTGGAATTGACCGCCAGCTTCCCGCCATGAAGCTCCACAAGTTGTTTAGTCACCGCCAGACCTAACCCAGTTCCGCCATAAATTCTGGCGGTGGAGCCATCCGTCTGTTCAAAGGACTCAAAAATACGATCTAACTTGCCGCTTGGAATACCAATGCCAGTGTCAGAAACCGTGATCGCAATGTAGGGGGGCGTATCGGGGATAATCGGCTCAAACTGATCAGGCGTTTTCTCAATCTGGATTGGCGTCCCATCTACCAGATCTCCGTACGATTGTTCATCGGCCCTTTTTGCCTTCAGCCACTTGACTGTGTCAAAACCCACGATTTTGGCTGAGACGCCTACCATCCCGACCTCAGTAAATTTCACAGCATTCCCAATCAGATTGTGCAAAATCTGCTGCAGCCGATCTTCATCTGCCAAAGCAGGGAGTAAATGGGGAGAAATCGCATTGATCAGCTGTAGATCTTTTTGACTCGCCAAGGGTCGACTGAGGGTGAGTATTATCTCCGTTACCTCCCGCAACCCGACAGGTTTTAAGTTCAACTTAATGTCCTTATGCTTGAGTTGAGAAAAGTCAAGCAAGTCATTCACCAGCTTCGCAAGTCGCCGACTGCTATAGGTAATCATCGCCAAGTTGTCTCGGGCAAGTGCAGGTAGGGGTCCGGCGGCGCCATCCATCATTGAGTCAGCAATACCGATGATGCCATTCAGGGGAGTTCTTAACTCGTGGGATGTATTGGCTAAGAATTCATCCTTGAGTTGATCGAGATGCTGGAGATCAGCGTTTTTGGCTTCGAGGGTCTCGAAAGATACTTTGAGTTGCTCCGCCATACTACTAAATGCCTGGGTCAATTCTGAAATCTCCTTAAAGCGGCCAACCGGCAAGGCTTGATTCCAGTGCCCAACAGCCAGTTTTTTAGCCGCGGAATTCAGTCGCCAAATAGGCTGGATTACCCATCTTGCAGTCATGCTTGCAATCACGCCAGCTAACCCTAACGAAAGCACACAGAGCAGACTGGTGGTGCGGCTATTGGCGACAATTTGGGCTATAAAGTCGGCCTCTGGAATGACGGTGACAATCAGCCAATCCAATCCATCTTCAGGCTGAAAGGGAACCACCTGAATTAATTGACGCTGACCTCCAAGTTTGGAGACCACCTGTTGAGAGTGGGCAATTCGACTCAGATGGCCAAATTTTTCTAACAATTGCCAGGCTGCGAACTGAATCAACGGGTCACGACTATGGGTCGCTTGCAGGCGCACTTGTTTTCCTTCAAACATAATGAAGGGGCTTTCAAGGGCGGAACTAGCCACCATCGCGCCGGAGCGCTCGATGATAAAAGCCTGACCCGATGGACTGATTTCTAATTCCCCCAGAAATTGACTGAGTTGCTCCAAGGTTAGATCAATCGCCAATACCCCCTCCAGAAGCCCCTTTTCACTATAAATTGGGACAGCTGGCGTTATCCCCCAAAGCGGATAGTCATGGGAGGCAAATTGATAAATCGGACTCCAGGTTCGATTTTGGGCCCGTACGACAGCCTGGTGCCAGGGGCGCATCCGAGGATCATAGGCTTGAGTGCTGATGACTTTAAGCCGCTCACCTTGACTATTCAGTTGATAGGTATCCCGTCTTGGCAGCATGGTTCGATCCATTAACCAA
>JAKSDM010001542.1 GCA_022360135.1 Pseudanabaenales cyanobacterium
CGTGGGTGGTCGCAACTCGACAATCTCCTGGAATCAGCAACTTCCTATTTTGCGCCTTCAGTCGGCTGAGACCAGGTTTCAACATGTTACAACGATCAGTTCATGTTGGCGACTCCATGTTACAACGATCAGTTCATGTTGGCGACTCCATGTTACAACGATCAGTTCATGTTGGCGATCCTATGACCAAATCATTAAAGGTTAGATCCAAGACGGGTCTAGTTCTTGAGCACTTTACACGATTACCCAGCAGCTAGAGTTGTATGAGTAACACGAGTTACGATAATCGCCCCGAACACTGGCCATCGAATTGGGAAATGTATCCAACAGGCGCAACAGCTAAGTGCCTGGGCATTGAAAATTTCACAAATACCTAGTGTCATTCCGAGAGAAGCGAGGAATCCCAATCTCCCGCTAAAGTCTGAGATGTTTCGATTCCACTTCGCTCCACTCAACATGACACCCTATTTTTACCGTACATAGACTGTGTAATTAATTTTGCGCAACCACTTAACGTCTGAGGCCATAGAGTGGATAGTCTGTATAGCAGCGGCAGGGCTGAGGGTTCTGTTGCAAAAAGATAACAAGGAGAGAAGAGCCATGTCAATCTCCCTCTTGTTATACAGCTACTCCGAAATTTTCGTAATGAACTAAACCCCAAGCCAGGCTTGACTCGTCGTTTGATTAATCAATGATCCTGCTCGACAATATTGTTCAAATAATTGACCTTCCTGGTTTCTACTGATTTAGGTAAGTACCTGCTCAGTGAAATCAGGTAAGTACCCGCTCAGTAAAATTTACAGACTATGTTAACCCATGTAGATGGTTTCAGCGACTTTGTTCTGTAATTAATTCTGCCTAACTACTTAAGGCTTTGTCTTGCTATAACTTATCGATCGCAGGCGGATAAGAGTAAATTCACTGATTTCTGGGCAATTTAAGTTTAAGTAAAGAAGTGATTTTGCGTAAATTTATCATTGAGGATTAAACCTGGCTAAGTGTAAATCTTGAGAGGCGACTACATTAATCCGTGTAAACTCCTCCGTAAAGCTGAGGGGTTCTGGAGGTTTGATAGGACTGAAAATAGAAGATAAAGTCTCTCTCAGGTGAACAGTATATGAACTAAAGAAAGAGAATCCGACTGAAACGCATTATGGAAGCCAGCCTAATAGTCTACAGGATTATGGAGACAATCTCTGCAATTTGGAGCTTTAACCCATGACCTCAAAATCAGTTTCAGAAGCCGTAAATCTCAATCACAATGATAGCTTCAGCTACGTTGATCTTGATGAAGATGTTCGATCTTTTGTTGAACAACACACCTGCACGATTAAGGCATTAATGCGTCGCACAGCTCAGGATATGGTTGATATCGGTTTGAGACTTATTGAAGTTAAAGATGCATTAGGCCACGGTAAATTTAACGCGTGGCTAAGGGCTGAGATTGATTTAGGAGAATGGACTGCAAGAAAGTTCATGAAAATAGGCCAAAAATTCAAATCGGTGAA
>JAKSDM010001515.1 GCA_022360135.1 Pseudanabaenales cyanobacterium
ATAGCAGTTTAATGGTTTGAGAGGCATTAGCTGAATCTGAGTGATTGCCCTGAGCATTAGTGCTCAGGGTAGGTTGCCGCTTGCTCATGTGGCAACAACAAGGGACTGAAATTTGACCTATAATTGCCAGACTCCAGTAATCAGCAATCGGAATGTGGATTTGATCCAATTAGAACTGTTCAATCCTGAAAACCAGCAAAGTCGTTTGGTGGAGGTCGATCCTGAAAACCATGTGGATTTTGGGGGCGTCGTGTTTTCAGAAGCCACTGATGAGTTGATTGCTACGTATTATGTTGGCGATCGCCGCCGTATCTATCCCCAAAACGACCAGCTAGCGACCGACCTGTCGTTTCTCCGTCAACAACTTCCCGACGTTGAGATTTCTCTTACTTCCCTTACCCAGGATGACCAATTCGCTCTGATCAGAGCCCAAAGCGATGTCAATCCAGGCGCAGTATATTTATTCGATCGCGCCGCTCTAACCCTTGAAAAGCTCTATGATTCCCGGCCAGAGCTGCCGAGTAAATATCTGGCCGCCATGCAGCCGATCCGCTACACGGCCCGCGATGGCCTGGAAATCCCGGCTTACCTGACTTTGCCCCAGGGACTAGCGCCAGCAAACCTGCCTCTTATTGTCATGCCCCACGGTGGACCTTGGGCGCGGGATGCCTGGGGATATAACCCCTTCACCCAGTTCCTAGCCAATCGAGGTTACGCGGTCCTCCAACCTAACTTTCGGGGCTCCACTGGCTACGGCAAAGCCTTTCTCAATGCGGGTAACCAAGCATGGGGCACGGGAGGCATGCAGCACGACCTGACGGACGGAGTGCAGTATCTGATTGACCAGGGCATTGCTGATCCAGAGCGCGTGGGGATTTTTGGCGGTTCCTATGGGGGCTATGCAACGCTGGCTGGGTTAGCATTCACGCCTGATGTTTACGCCGCTGGAGCCTCTGTGGTGGGGCCCTCTAACCTAATTACTTTGCTCAATTCAATTCCCCCCTACTGGGCTTCTCTCAAATCTACCTTTACCCTGCGCTTAGGGGATCCGGACAACCCTAGCGATCGCGTGCGTCTAGAAGCGCAGTCTCCCATGTTTTCCGCAGATCAAATCCAGGCCCCGCTAATGGTGATTCAGGGAGCCAACGACCCCCGCGTTAAGCAGGCTGAGTCAGATCAAATTGTTGTCGCGCTAAGGGATCTAGGCCAACCTGTGGAATACCTTCTAGCCCCCGATGAAGGTCATGGCTTCCGTAAAGAGATCAACTTGCTAGCGATGACTGCCGCATTGGAGCGTTTTTTTGCTGAGCACCTCGGTGGGCGCTACCAAGCAGAGATGTCCCCAGACGTACAGGCTCAACTGCAGACCTTAACCGTCGATATCGACACTGTAACGGTGAATCCATCAAGTGAGCCAGAGATTGTTGAGCTTGACCCGGCCATTTACAGCCGCTATGTAGGCGCCTACCAACTATTACCCAGCATGCAAGTCACGATTCGCGTGGAGGAGGAACAACTGATCGCTCAGGCGACAGGGCAAGAGGCATTTAGCCTTTACCCCGCTTCAGAGACCCAATTCTTTGCCCAAGTTGCTGATATTTCTATTCAATTTGATGTGTCGGCGGCAGGAGCCGTCAGCGGACTGACGCTTTATCAAGCTGGTCAGGAGTTCTTTGCGCCTAAAGTGAATGAGAGGTAATCATTGAAATCAGTAACTATCTATAATTGCTTGAAAAACGCCTAATACTTTTTCTAGCTCATTGATGTAGTAGCGCTGATTATCAATAGAAACACCAGTATCCTCAAGTGTTAGAAACTGCCAATCTTCTCCCGTCGTCACACAGCCATACACCACCGAAATCTCATTTTCTTCAAGTTGATTAAATAGCTGCGCTCCCAGCATTTGAGCAATACACTGCCCCAATCCTCCCTTGATATCGCTTTTCTTAGCTTCTACTAAAGAAATAATGGGAGCTTGCATGGTTAGGGATACCGGTCCTTTTGACAAAATAAAATCGCACTCGCCCTTCAGGCCCTTCTCTGCGTCAACATCCAGATTTTCACCAGAATAGATAGCCAACTTTTCTTGATTGCGTTGCTCCAGTTCAATTAAGATAGGTGCAATAATAAACTCCGAACGTGCTTTTTCACTGGACGACAATAGGGCTAACTTAAGGCTATAGCTGAGAGTTTCCTGAAGCCAGTGACTGGGTTCTAATACAGTTTTTTTTGGAAAAAGCTGAACAGACTTTTCAGTCAGGCCAAACGCTTTTTTAACTTGAGTCAATGAAAAGTCACTGTATGCCATAAAAGCAAATCTATCCAGCTTGCTTAAATTTTAGCTAATTCAGCAACTAGAATAGCCAAATTCACCGATACGATATAATACAACTGTTCCGGTCGATGGTTTAGACCTATGACCCTATCCAAATCCCAGCCTGCTCTTTCCCTTCCCGATCATCGGCAGTTACCGGAGTCCGATGGTACTTTTGTGAAAAATTTTCAGGAACATCCCCAGAGCCTGCTGCTGACCAGCGCCCTCCAACCCGTACTGGATGCGCTTCATCTGGATGGTCGCTACGCCATCGGTCAAGATTGCGGTATCTACTGGCGACTGACCGATCCGCCTGAGCGGGGAGCAGAAGCGCCAGACTGGTTTTATGTGCCCAATGTTCCTCCCCTGCTGAATGACGAACGGCGGCGCTCCTACGTCATGTGGAAAGAGATTATTGCACCGTTGATTGCGATCGAATTTGTCTCCGGAGACGGATC
>JAKSDM010000690.1 GCA_022360135.1 Pseudanabaenales cyanobacterium
GAGTTCGGATCATAATCCGTTGCGGATTGGCCTGGAGTTCGTCAAACGATCGTCCCTCAGCTATCTCGTCGAACATGTCGATCGCGTTCGCCAATAAATTCATAAACGCCTGATTGAGCTGACCGGGGAAACATTTTATCTTCGACAGCTCGCCATAGTCACGAAACACCTCAATTTCCGGCCGGAAGTCTTTTGCTTTTAATCGATATTTCAAAATCAACAGCGTACTATCGATTCCTTCGTGAACATTGGCCTGAAATTTTGATTCCGTATCGGCGCGCGAAAACGCCCGCAGACTAGTGCTAATGCTGCGAATGCGATCGCAGCCCGACTGCATCGAATCCAGCATCTTCGGTAAGTCTTTGAGCAGAAAATCGACATCGATCGCTTTCCGTTTCTTTTCGATCTCCTCTCCGGGGGATGGGAAGGCGCGCTCATAGAGTTCGATATATTCGGTGACGCCTTGTAGCAACAGTTGTAATTCAGCAATATTTCCCCCCACAAAACCGAGGGGATTGTTGATTTCGTGGGCGACACCCGCCACCAAATTGCCCAAGGCTGACATTTTTTCGCTTTGCACCAATTGCAGTTGGGAAGCTTCGAGCTGTTGGGCGTAGTCTTGGGCTTGCTGGTAGAGTCGAGCATTTTCTAGGGCGATCGCTGACTGAGTCGCGAGCACATTGAGGGCGGCTAGCCGCTCGGCGTGAAAAACGCCGCTGGCGGCTTGATTTTCCAGGTACAGGACACCACGCAGTTGCGTGTGATCGACCAAAGGCAAGCACAGTACGCTGGCGGGTCGCCGTTCGGCCAAGTCGGGATCGACAATGGGTAAATCACTGTCAGGGCTATCGATGACAACCATTTTGCCAGTGCGCTTGACATACTGAATGAGTTTGATGGGCAAGTAACTGGCATCCTTCAGGGGGATCGAGGATAGATCGGTTGCGTCTACAGTAGCGATCGCTTGTACCCACATCTGGCTATTCGGTTCGCACAGGATAATGGCGCAGCGATCGCCACCTGAGTTTTGCAAGACGATCTGGGTGAGTTGACCGAGCAATTCTTTGAGGTCAATGGCGCTGGAAATAGCCTGGGATGCTTTGAGGATAGTAACGAAGTCTAAAGCCGTATTGATGTTCGCATCAGAGGTCTGCATCCCTTTAGATGTGGAACGAACAGTGGATTTGGAGGAAGAAATCGAGGTCAGCGTTCCCACCAGATCGAGCATTTGGCTGGATTCTTGCAAAACGGGACGCAGTAGTTGGGGATAGTTGGCTTCGAGGTGGTCCGTTTTGGCTTTTGCGCCCCAACGGGCATAGCAATAGTAGGCTTCTTGCATGTAGCCTGCGGCGACCCTTTCTTTGCCCCTGTCTAGATAGAATTTGGCGGCGAGCTCGTTGGCCAGAGCTTCTTCTTGGATATATTCGTTTTCTTTAGCGCCGGCGATCGCTAGATCGTAAACCGCCATGGCTTTATAGTGCTCACCCAAGACATAGTGTCGTTCTGCGTCTACTAAGTTAAATCGGTGCAAGTAATTCTGCGGTGCATGTTTTGCCCAATGCGCTAATTTCTCTTGATTGGCCGCAACCTGTTCTAATGTCTGTTCTAATATCCATGTTTGGTCTTTAGCAGAGCACTTAGAAACCATGGCAAGGCGAGTCAGAGAATCGTAGAAGGGTAGAGCGCAGCCGGTAGCGAAAGCAACAATAGAACGGGTATAAGCAGCTGTTTTCTTGAAGTTTTCGAGCGCCTCTTCATAGGCAGAGAATAGATAACATCCCATCCCCTTAAACAGATGGACAACAGCAATACCATGGGCGTCTTTCGCTTCGTATTGATGAAGCAGATCAAGGGTTTCATCATAGGCCATTCCAATCAGCTTTAGAGGATTCTTTGATTGCCCCAATAGATTGAGAACATGTTGACGATATGCCTTGATACAGTACAAAAATGCTTTATGTTGAATTTGGTTCACTGCTTGGCTATAGGCTGCTAACTCTTGGTCAACCTGGGGTAACGCTTGTCCTGAAAAATAGAGATGGTAAGCGTAAACCTGAGCAGAAATCGCCGCATATTCCAGATCGCCTGTTTCTAAAGCCACTTGATAGGTTTCCACGAGCGAAGGTAATGTGCTTTTCAGCGGCTTTTTCCAATGCCAAACTCCAGCATTGAGTCGAGCCATTGTCTTAGCTTTCACCTCTTTTCCAGAAAACTTTTCTAATACCTTCTGCGCTAGCTTGCCGAATTGATAGCCAGTATCAATGTCTCCGACTGCACTGCATAGGATCATGCCATAGGTGGCGTAACCCAAGGCAGCAAGTGCAGTGTTGCCTTTTTGAATCGATAAACTCACCATTCTGAAAAAGGCAAACGGCATGAGATCGGGAGCCGCTATCAATAACACAGCTGAAAGGCGCAGCAAAATCCTCATCGCCGCCAGTGCTAACGGATCCTCCATTTCTGGTAAAAGAATCAGGTCATTGACGGGACGTCCCGCCAAAGCTGTATTAACGCTTTGGAGTCTTTTGCCGAAGTCTTCTGGAGTTGGCTGCTGCGGAAAGTCGATGCCTAATTGATCAAGCATTTCCAATCCTAACTGGATCGCTGCTTGCAATTGGTGCTGGGCGACTAGGGCTTGAATTTTGATTTCATAGAGTGGAACCTTGTCTAGAAGGATGTTAGTTTGAGCAAAGGCTTTCTCTAATAGCGTCTCCATCTGGGGCAACTCTCCAGATAGATAGGCGTTATTAGCGGCATCGGTGTAGATCTGTTTGGAGAGTTCATAGTGGTGTCGCCAGCTATCCTCGCCTAAGAGATCCAACGCAGTTAATAAATAGTCTAGAGCTAGGGTATAAGCCGTGGAGGCTTGGGCTTGCTTGCCTGCTGATACATTTAAGTGTGCAAGCTCTTGTTTTTCAGTGGGATGACTAATCAGATGAATACCTGAATTCAAATGGTTTACGACTTCAAATAGGCGTTTGCTAAGTTCTTCTAGAGAGAAATTTGATAACAAGAGTCGACCAATAGAAAGGTGCGCCGATGCTTTCGCTTCGTCAGGCAATAGCGAATAGGCAGCTTGTTGCACCCGATCATGCAGAAAACGATAGCCAATCGCCCCTGCTTCAATCCCCTTCTCTTCATACTCATCTCCCTGAAAGAATTTGTAGGTCTCGCTTTCTGGAATGACGAACCCCTCCCGCAAAACCGTCCACAAATCCGCCGCCACTGCTCCCCAATCCCGATCGCACGCCGTCGCCAAAGTTGCCAAATCGAAACGGTTGCCGACGCACGCCGCCAGTTTCAAAACTGCCTGCGTGGCTTCCGGCAGTTTCCGCAACCGCCTCACCATAAATTCCACTACATCATCCGTCAGTGCTAACCGTCGCACCCTTGCCAGATCGCACTGCCAGTAGCCCGTCTCGACATCGAAGGTAATCCAACCCTCCTCGTACAACCCTTGCAAGAACTGCGTGGTGAAGAAAGGGTTGCCTTGGGTTCTTTGAAAAATCAATTCAGAAAGCGGGGCCGCAACTTTCGTCGAACACAGCAATGTATCGGCTACCAAACACGCGATGTCTTCTTCCCTTAAAGGATTCAGGGTCAAGGTATTGATGATCGCCCCCTGCTTTTTCAGCTCGTCTAACGCCAACATCAAGGGATGGGTAGCGAATACTTCGTTGTCGCGATAGGCTCCCACAACCAGCAAATACCCTGCATCTGATTCACTCGCCAGCACCTTCAGCAGATTCAGTGAGGCTGAATCCGCCCACTGTAAGTCATCCAAAAAGATCACTAAGGGGGAATCTTTAGTCGTGAAAACGCGTACGAATTTGCCAAAAAGCAAGTTAA
>JAKSDM010001338.1 GCA_022360135.1 Pseudanabaenales cyanobacterium
CGCGATCGCCCGCTAGCACGGCTGCATGACCTTGGGCGAAATCATTCAGCGCCAGTTCAGCGATCCTGATCACCTGGCTCGGATTCACTGTCAACGCGGTTAATGTAGTCCGGGCAATGGCTTCAAAGCCAGGGAGTTTGAGGGACTCCGCCAGCCCCAGAAAAACCTCAACCTCAGATTGGAAATCCGTCGTCAATTCCTCAGGATTGACATTAGCCAGCAATTGTCTGAGGTGTTTGAGTTGCTGCGCCACCCCCACCTCAAACATCGATTGCACCATATCAAAGCCTAAGTCAGTTGACGTCGGCAAGGGCGTGTCATGCTTAAAACAATCTCCCAGTTTCTCCTGCAATTGAGCAATCACAGAGGCCACTCGATTGAGCACATCAGATTCATCAATCGGTTTGCCGGATAATTCCGCCGTTAATAATAGCCGCAGGCACTCATAGCCCTGAAACAATAGGGCCTCGATGTCAGCATCGACAACAATGTCAGGGTTGTAGAGAGCCGTAAAAATATCCTCTAGGACATGGGCGACCCGCTCAATGGCGCTTTTCTCCACAATTGTGGCGGCGCCCTTGAGGGTGTGGGCTAACCGCATCAGGCGATGAACTTTGGCTAGGGTGCGATCTTCTCGCAGACTCAGCAGGTCTTGTTCAATTTTGTGCAACAACTCCTGCGCCTCTGACAGGAAGTAATTGTAACCATCATCAGTAAAGGGATCCGTAGTCATGGGAGTAAGAATTCGTGATCAAAATTCGGCGCCGCTCAACCCTTAGGGATTAGCGTAAAAAAAGTCCCAGTAGAAGACGGTGGATGGGTAGATGGGTAGATGGGATGTCAATACTGTTCGGTTAAGGATCCCCCTTAATCCCCCTTCAAAAGGGGGAGACAAGATACCGGGCTTTAGCTCCCCTTTTGAAGGGGGGTTGGGGGGATCTCCAACAACAACCGGAACTTATCCGAACAGTATTAGATGGGATGTTATTGAGCTGCGGTCTCCTTAATTCACGGTAAACTTTCCAACCGTCGCCTGGAGATCTTCAGCAGTGGTCAGCAGCTCTTGGAAAAAGGTGGCGATATGGGTAGATTTGTCGGAGGACTGATTGGCGATCTCCACCACTTTAATCATGGTGTCGGTCACCGATTGAGACTGTTGAGTTTGGGCTTGAGTGGATTGGGTAATATCCTCCACCCGCTGACTAATTTGAC
>JAKSDM010000228.1 GCA_022360135.1 Pseudanabaenales cyanobacterium
TCTACTAAGGCAGAATCCAACCTCTACCGCAGTTGGGGGGCTACGGTAATTGGCATGACCAATCTACCAGAAGCGAAGTTAGCGAGGGAGGCCGAAATTGCCTACGCCACCCTGGCCCTGGTAACGGATTATGATTGTTGGCATCCCAACCACGACAGCGTCACTGTGGAAATGGTGATCGGCAACCTGATGAAAAACGCGGTCAATGCTCAGCGAGTCATTCAAGATGTGGTGCGTCGCCTGTCCGAAAATCCACCTCCCTCAGAAGCTCACTCCGCTCTCAAGTACGCCATCATTACGCCACTAGACAAGGCTCCTGAGATGACCAAGGAAAAGCTTAAATTACTCCTTCAGAAATACTGGTGATAGCAAAGTCAGGAATATCAACTTGTAGTGGGAAATCATAGCAATTCTCGCTTGTGTTAAATACATCTAAGTGAAGGCAGGGTGCAGGGTGTATGTAGTCAATGCAAATGAAAACCGCTATATCCCTGAAATTGAATTCTGAATTCTGAATTCATCTGAATTCAGTTGATAGCTGACTCTTGACTTTTCGCCCAGCCAATCAGTTTCGGCTTAAGTGGATACCTAAATCCTACAAACAAGAGATTCAGAAGCTGGAGGGATTTGTATGAACTTGGGATTTCGATTTGCCTGCCCTTATAAGAAATCTGTATAACCTGTATAATCATGTAACATTATTGACCATGTTTTGATAGTAGACTTTAACTACAGGATCTCTAGGGTGTTAATCGCTACCAGAAAAGATCTCGGCTATTAATTTGCTGATTTGTTGTTTCAGCGATTCTTAGTCATCAGTCAGCTATGAGTTGTGTGTGGCTTTGTCCTTCCCCAGAGTCGGCCTGCATTATTCATAATCCCTTGCCAAAAATACTTGAACCCTCTATGCCAGAAGGTTTTCGGCGATTTTAAGTCGGCGACGGTGTGTTTGTATACCCGCAATCCAGAACAAAGTCAGGATGGGGGATTGATATTTGGTCAAAATTCTGGTGAATAATCCAGGTTAGCTGACGGCTATCTTATCCAAATTGTCCCGCTTTAAGTTGGTAGCTATTACTTTGCCTGCAGGGCTTTTAGTGTCCCGCAAGACTGTCAGGTTGGGCTCGTGTAGAACAAAATTTTATGTTAATTATTGAGGCCGAAGAACTAGAAGCTCAAGGCGTGCTTTATCAGGGCGCTTCTGAGTTCGTTTTTCACGGAAAAGTGATGGTAAGCAGTTTAGCTTTTTCCATGCGCCTCCTGCAGACAGCAAAGAATCTCTGTCAACAGGAACTTGATGCTGGAAATTTTTGTTTATTAGTCAAAAAGTTCAATTACATTACTGTTTGGAAAGAGAAACAATTAGAGCACCCGGAAAAA
>JAKSDM010000417.1 GCA_022360135.1 Pseudanabaenales cyanobacterium
ATCGGCCGCATACGGTATGTCCGTCGCTGAGCCGACCTGGAGTTCGATGCGATCGGAGAGACCGCGTTCGGCAACTCGCTTTTGAGCGTGCTCAACCTGTTTCGGGGACGGATTGAGTCCGCAAATTCTCTGCGGTCGGAAATTCTCTATCCAGAAGATATCCTGATCGCCGAAGCCGAATCCCGCATCAAGCACTTCGTCGTCGGAACCAAGCTCGGCGGACTCGCCGAGCCGACGTGCGAGAGCCTCGCAGGCGTCGTCGTAGGTCTCCGCCTCCTCCCAATAACCCATGTTCAGGTAGAGGCTTTGCTCAGCAATATTATTGTTCGCGCCCAGTAGATCGTAGACGACGCGCGCCCCACTCCTCCGCGGCCAGGCAAAGAGGGAGATAACTTGCAATATTTGTTTCATAATAAAGTACTCCGCAGTTCGGATCCCGTCCACACTTGGGCAGACATGGGTGAGATTCAATCGCAACTCTGTATCAAATTTATCGTCCTTTCTCAGGACGCCGCATCCCCTTAACGCTATAAGATCGAGGCTTTATCCTTACTCGTTAGGGACTACCGGCTGGTGGGAGATCTGTAGCTTCTAGTCCGTCAAGCGTATGACGTTACCGTAAAAACGGCATTTCGTAATCTGGCGGATCCGCCATAGATGCAAAAACTGAGGCGCGCTTGGGGTCAAGCCTCAGCTTGTCCAACCCTTGATCGTCATTTAGCCATGACTGAATCAGTTTGATTTCATTTGCAATATCCTCATCCATCTGATAGTGCGACGGGACCGTGAGCCTTGACACTGCCTCGTCCCTAGTCTGGCGGGCGCTTGCCGCCAAGGCATTCCATTCCGGGTCTTCAACCGGCTCAATATGCACCTTCTTGAACTGGTGATAAGCCCGAATGTAATTCTCAAGAAACTGCCGATAGGGCTCCTTATGCCGCATGTCATTAAAGAAATGACGTTTGGCTGTATGCAGCCACTCTGCCCGCAGGCTAGGGTCTTTGATGCTGCAATGCAGTAGATAGGCGAAGCTGACGATGAAACCCTTGAACTGCCGATTCACCTTCCGGATCAGTCCTGCAACGCCTTCCACTGCATACTCTCCCTTCAGTCGATACTTGAACGCATTGTTTGGAAAGGCGTAATAAAACATCAGATCCCGCAACGACTTACAGTCTTGAGGCTTATAATCAATGCCGATCAATCTGGCAACATCATCGGTGTAAAAGCCATAGTACACAAGATGATCATATCGGCGAGGCATGCTATCGCCAAAATAGTGTTCAATATAGCCTGCGATTCGATCATCCAAATTGCGATGGATGTGGTGATGGAAGGCTGGTTGAGTGACTAGCTTGTGGACAAACAACCCCTGCATTTCGATAATATTCGCAAGCCCGCCGCTATATGGCCGCGTATATCCAAGCATGTAAATGTTGTGCAGCGTCTTCGGGATTACCCCCATAAAGTTATCGCGGTAATGGTATTGATAGGGTGTCTCCCCCTCAACCATAATGGGGGGCAGCCTTGGTGTTTCCACATCGCCCTTGATGTAATGATCGAAGGCTCTTTCGATCCCAGCGTATGTAATCGTTTTCTTTTCAAAATCGATTGGGGTATCCTTGGGGACAACAATGGCTCGGCCCGTGTGCAGCCACATGCAGATGTCATTCAAAAAATAGCCCTTTGAAAAAGCTTCGGGCAAATTGTCGCCAAAATTGCGGCAATACTCATCGATTGGCCAGTACTTGATGGCAACTGCGCCACTGGCTGGACGTGACTCGCTTGTATTCCAACTCTCGTCACGTAGACTGGCTGGAAATTGATCTCCGATCAAAATAGGAGTCCCAGTGCCAGCGGTCGCACCGTAGACGATGGAGGCGTAATGACGATTGGACACGTATCGGAAATTCTGAAACTCGAGCTGATCCAGTGTGTGGGTCGTTTCAAACGCTGGCACGACCTTATCTCGCGGGTGAAACCCATTGGTGCGAATGATAACCTTCGCGTAATGGGGTATCAGATGAGAAATCATCAGGTTGGCGGAATCACCCATCGTGTCAAACACAAACGTCTTGTTTGGAGCGTTGTAATCGGTGGAAGCGATATGTGAGAAAATGGCGCGACTAAAACCGGTTGCGAAGACCACGTGCCGCGCATTTATCGTGGCGCCGCTCTGAGTGTGTACAACGCTGTGATCGGCAAAGTTGTCAACCCTGGTCACAACATCCTGGATAATTCTGTCTCCATAGCGTTTCCGCCACTTCTGATGCATCTCATAATACTGCGTGGCGCAAGGATAATAATCCGCCTGGAATTCATCTACGAGGTCAAATGAATAAAAGCTGGTTAGATAGCTGGAGACCAGGTCGAAGTCTAGCTTCCCGCTCTTGTTAAGGCGATCCCAGACGCTGTCGCCCTCGGCCGATATAATCCTAAAATTTGTTCCTGTAGAGATCAGTTCGCGGATCAACGGCGCTGCACTGAAGCCAAAGCCCACAACCACTACATCGGCCATAATTCATCCTCCTGGTAACCCGGATTCATGATGAGATCGTAACTCGTTCAGGAGTTTAGCTTCAAGATACATCCTTAGAATTTAATCCCGATGACCATCAGTCGTGAACTTACATGAACGCACCTTACAGGGAGGTATACAGCTTTTCAGACGTGAAAGCCAACACGAAACTTCCACGCCTGCGGCGGGATGATGTCGCCACGCTCATTTCGACTCAAATACGAATTGTTATTCCGACCACATGCTGTACAATTGAGGTCTGGAATGTAGAATGGCGGAACAACTGTAGTTTCTAATTGCGGCAAAGGCCAGCCAGGGTGGCGAATTGGGTTACCCGAATCGGTCGTTTAGTTGAAATCCCTATTAGCCAGTTGGAGATATCGTGAATATTCCACAGTCCAAACCGGTCTCCGGGACTATCGTAAAGTATTTGGAATCTATTAACGCTGCGGTTAATCAGATTAAAGATCCAACAACTGATGAGCCAGTTCAGATCCCACATTATGACTTACTTCAAAAGGCTGCTCGCGGGCTGGATCAATCCCAATATCCCTCGCAAACAGCTCTGGTCATTCAACGATTTCTAGGAAGAGGCTCCAGTTTCGACATGGACGCAGCTGAGCCAGATCAACCACTCAGTTTTCCGAAGGATCACCATTTGCATCCGAAGATGGGTTCCGAATGGCATTACTTGAGCTGTGACCTGAATACAAAAGGGCCGAATGGCGAATCACAACGCATTGGCGTAATGATTTGGCTGCAAAAGAACCGCATTGTGGGCGCCACAGCCCAAAAGGAGGCTGGTTGGAGCGATGAGGAATCTCTCATTTTTGCTTCTAAGGTCACTGTGGTAATGAAAGAAGGAAATGGAAAGGGACGACTTATCCGGCGGAATCGAAACATTCAGTGGATTCTCAAAGGCGGGCAGATCGCTTACAGCAAACCCGGCGAGAATTTTCGCTTCGTGTGCGGTCCAGACTCTTTCTCCGGCTCGAAGGACGTTCTGCCATTGCGAGCGCAGGTCAACGATGGAGACCATATGCGTTTGGACTTGATAGCAGACTGTCAGGATGAACTCACTCCCGAGACGGCTTTTTTCCTTCGCGGTGGTGATGGTAGCGGATTCACAGAACCGCCTACCCCCGGCTTTGAATATGGCTGGCCCCAGATCAAGGTGTCTGGTACGGTCACTGTTGAGGGCAAAACTTACCAAGTAGAGTCTGGATTAGGTTGGATCGATCATCAGAACCTGAATGCCAGTCTGGAAAACCCGCCCAAACCATACCCCGGTTACGACAGTATCCCCTTCATCAGCGATGGCAAGCCGTTTATTGGCTGGTGCTGGATGTACTTGAATCTGACAAACAAGGACACCCTCATGGTCATCGGATTAAACATCGGACTGAATCCGATCGGCCTCTATCCGCAGCTAAAGATAGGCTCCGAATCCAGCTACTATGTCTCGATCAAAGATGGTAAATTGGACGTAACTATTCTCAGCAACCCTGTACAATCTGGGCAACCACTACCTCCACCTGTCGGAGATATGAACATTATGGACTTCCAGGTATTGCCGACGATCACGAGCGCGCCTGCCCCGTATCGTCCGAATGCCCTTATTCCCAACGGTTGGACTCTCGCTAATGTCAAGGATCATTCCTGGGAGAATGCCCTAGCAGGTAATGTCACGGCATGGTCGGATGACGCCACATTTAACGCAGAGGACTGGAGCCTGGCGAGTGAGATGCCTGTGGATTTCACGGATACCAGCGGTAAGTTTGCCAACGGAACCGGATATGCCGAGGTCATCGGCTATGAGAACTTGCTTAGTCTCGAAAAGCGCGCCCTGGCTTTCCTCGAGAGTGGAGTTCTGCCCGGATGTCCCCCCGAACCAATTCCAGCGGTGAAGAAGCCGATTTTGGTAAAACTCGGGAGCAAGTCTCGCTCAGAGATTACCCGGTTGAGGAAGAAGCGTGATGGTCCCGTTATGGATCAAATCTCAGACATACTCAAGAGATTGGCGGCAGAGGGAAGAGTCGAAGGCGATACTCAAGTCGTCATCGCAATGGTTCGGTAGAGAGTGGCTAACTTATGCCGCGATCGGTTTTCAGCAACAGGTGACTCCACCTTGAACAGAAGTTAGAGAGGAATTGATTGTCATGTCTGAACAGAAAAACAACGATATCGAAGTCATTGACGAATCCGATCGCGACGATGACAGATCCTCGATGGATAAGGTCGTCGGTAGCCTCACGAACGAGATCGAAGTGTTTTCTCAAGCCGCTTCGATCTATTTCGGGAAGTTCCACGATCTGCACCAGGGATCGGAGGCAAAGAAGAAGAACAGCTCTCTCTCAGATATTCTGACCAATGCTCACAAGGCCCACAAGGCTGCTTGGAAGCATATCTGCGAGAACTCTGAGGTCCACAAAGAGAATGAAAGGCAGGCAAACAGGATCCTGCCTAAGTCCGCCATTGACAATTTTCACCGTTGGCTCGACGATTCGACGGATTGACAGGTCCAGTTCAGCTGAAAGCGGCTCGGAAATGGACTCGTTGGCCGAACTCCCGAAGGTCTGGGTAGTCGATGTGTCTGCCCTCAGCGAGGCCGATGTCCGGCGCTGCGAAGCGGTAATTGCGCCAGCGGAAAGTGAGCAAATGCGACGATTCTGGTTCGACCTGGATCGGGATGCTTATCGTGCCGCACATGCACTCGCCAGGCTCGCCCTCTCGTCGTTTGAGCCGACCGTGCCGCCGCCGAAGTGGGTTTTCGAATTGACATCTTACGGCCGACCGGAAATTGCCACAGGGTATGGTTTCCCACCCTTGCGCTTCAATATCTCGCATACGCGTGGCATGGTGGCCGTTATCGTGACACGCGATCTAGATTGTGGTGTGGACGTGGAGTCGATCGAGCGGTGTCGCAATTTGAATCACTTGGCTCACACTATCCTCGCGCCTACCGAATTGGCTACCTTGTCGGCGACGCCCGACTTTGAACGGACTTTGCTTTTCAGCCGGTACTGGACACTTAAAGAGGCTTATTCGAAAGCGCTCGGCCTTGGGATGTCGATGTCGTTCGAACGTATCGCGTTCGAGCTTCAAGAAGGAAGTGCTCGGCTTCTCGATCATACCGACAACTGGCTTTTCGAACAATGGTCACCAGCGCCGAATTACGTTGTGGCGACAGCCCTTCGGGATAGTGAATCAGTTCAGCTGATACGCCACTGGGGCATTCCAGACGAACCGCATTCATAGAACTCCAAGGGGGCTCTGTTTTGCCCACCAGTCTCCAAGTTTAATCATGCTTTGAGCCAGTGCCGCCGCCCCTCGCCACAGCTAGAGCGGTTGTCCTGAAACGACTCTGCAATAGTGCGGCGTCTTCGCCGCTGAATTGCTTTTCGTTATAGCTCAGGTGAACGTTTAGCACATCGTCGAACAAGACGGCGCTGAAAAGGGCGGTTCCGAGTATCGACGGGGCTACATAACCACGGGCATTTGTGACGGTAAGGCTGCCAGTCCGCTTCGACATTCTTTGCAGATTCAGAAACGTCAGGCTAGTGGAACTGTACTTGGCCAGGCTGGCAATGAAGCGAGCCGCCCGAGCATTGCCCTTGCTTCCGTTCGGGAAAAACAGTTTCCAGTCCATAATGGCCGCAATCGTCGGCATCACAAACAAACGAGCTGAGTCCTTCTTCATGAATGACTTGATTTCGAACCTGATTTCCCTGGCCATCTCCGGGATGTCATTCTCCTCCGTCAGCTTGCGGACCACGTCCAC
>JAKSDM010001811.1 GCA_022360135.1 Pseudanabaenales cyanobacterium
CCGATGGCTGATGAGTGGGCTTGGTGGAAAGGAGTAAGGTGCGAATGAGGATGTTTAAATCCAGGTTTCCCTGCCAATCTAAATATCCGCAGGAGCCATAAAATAAGCTGCGGCGAAGGGGTTCTAGCTCTTCAATGATTTCCATACACCGGACTTTTGGACACCCTGTAATTGTTCCACCCGGAAACATGGCCCGAATTAAATCAATGGCGTCCCGATTAGGTTGAAGGACTCCGATAACATTGCTGACTAGATGCATCACATGACTATAGCGCTCAATTGTGAGCAATTCGCTAACCTGGACTGATCCCCACTGGCAAACCCGGCCTAAATCATTCCTCTCCAGGTCTAAGAGCATAATATGTTCGGCATGCTCCTTGGCGTCAGCGACTAAATCTTGAGCCAGTTGTCGGTCCTGCTCTGGTGTAGAACCGCGCGATCGGGTTCCAGCGATGGGTCGGGTCTGGGCTCGTTGTCCGGTTAGTTGCACTAAGCGCTCTGGAGAACCACTGATCATTTCCCCCCAAGGGGTTCGCCAATAGCTGGCAAAAGGAGATGGGTTAATCGATTGCAATTGACGATAGATCGCCCAACTCTCGGCAGTCGTTTGGGTTTCAAATCGCAGGGATAAATTTGCTTGAAAGATATCCCCCGCCTGGATGTAGTGTTTTGCCTTGAGCACCATGGCTTCGTAGTCTGCCTGGGAGAAACCGAAACGGAGGGTTTCCCAGTTGAAATCAGAGGTTAAATTAGGCGCATTTGAATTAGGCGAACTTTGTGAGCTGGCTGCGGTCGCCATCGCATGATGCTCCAAACGCCGCTGCATTTCATCGAGTTGGTGAGGATGGGTTGCCGCCAGCCATAGCCGTTGGTGGTCGTGGTCTAGCACTGCAAACTGCTCAGGTTCATACCAATAGGCGACTGGAAACGGTAAAGGATCTGGGTTTAGGTAAGGCAAGCGTTCAATTTCCCAAGCCAGGTCGTACCCCAGCCACCCCAGCCACCCTCCCGTAAAAGGCAGGGAGGTTTCAGGCGCCTCCGGTCCTACCCAAAAATGATTCTCGTGATTGGGTGTGGGCTGACGGAGCAAAGAGGCCAAAGTGGGTAGGATTTTATCTATGGCAGGCGTCCACAATTGAAACTGTCCACGAATAAAGCGGGGCGCGCCAGCACAAATGGAGTATCGGGCTGTTTCAGAGGAAATTGATGTAGGGTTCGGTAGGGAGCCCGGCGGAAGTGGGTAAGGACTTTCGAGCAGCGTCGCGATGCAGTGGATGGGACTGGCGATTGCTGGAATGGGTTGGAAAAGAGCGCTGAAGATAGCTGAGCCAGTGTTGTGGTTGAGGCAAAGCGATCGCCAGCGCCAAGGCTGTAGGGAACTCAAATATCGCCTCCCCAAGCCATCCGTATCCCCCAGAACAGAGCCAGAGCAGCACATGCTAGCCAGTCCCATCGGTGAAATTTGAGTGGCCGCCACACAACTCGATGTTGATTGGGGCTGGTAAAGCCTCGCACCTGCATTGCCGCCGCCGTTTGCTCTGCGCGCAACAAAAGATTTTCCAGCAGTCTCTCCGCCACCATGACCCAAATTTGAGCCGCCCGGCGAAAGCCTAACTTCCGCCAGTTAATGGCCCGGGTGCGGACAGAGCGCACTAAATTCTGCACTTCCTCCAGCACCAGCGGAATAAACCGCAACGCCAGGGTGACCGTCAGGGCAATTTCTGTAACCGGCCATTTGAACCAACGTAAGGGTTGCATTAACACCTCTAGAGCAGCGGTGATTTCCTCGGAGGCGGTAGTCAGCAGAAACAAATTCGTGCCATAAATCAGGGTAAAGATCAGCGTACTCACTCGGATTCCCAATTCCAAGGAACGCTGGCTGATGGTAATGGGGCCTTGTTTGAAGAGAATGTAGCGATAAGCCGTCGGTTGGGACAATTCAGGCAGGAATTCAGGGGACTTTGGCGCAGCTGTCGAGAAAGCCGCCGTCGCCTCTGGCGTAGGCAGTCGAGGTTGAGACTGAATAGCCAAACCATCGGGGGTGACAACTGTGAGCGCTAAAATCAGAGCACTGAGAATCAATAACCACCCCATTTGCCGCCGCCACACCCGCAGCGGAATCATAGCCGTCAGGGTCAGGACAATTAGCAAGCCCACTAGGGCGCTTCGCCAAAGGGCGTTAGCTAGAATCGGCGCCGCTAAGAAACTGGTCAGCCATGCCAACTTTATCCGAGGATCTAACCGATGTAACCAGGTGACGGGTTGTTCCAGGTAAAGCCCTAGGGGGAGCGATCGCAATAAGTCCATGAGCTAATCCCCTTCAAACCTTGGTCGCCCGATTTGGGCTCTGTCTTTCTAAATCTCGCACTTTCTTTCCTCGCCAGAAGAGACGAATGGGAGTCCCTTCAAAGCCAAGATTTTGGCGAAATTGACGGGTGATGTAACGACGGTAGTTTTCGGTAAACAGGGTTGGGGTGTTGACAAATAGAGTGAATGAGGGTGGCTGACTACTGACCTGGGCGCCGTAGTAAATCTTACCCTGACGTCCCTGGCGGGTTGTCGGGGGAGTATGCCAACTCACGGCTTCCTCAATCACTTCGTTGACCACGGAGGTGGTCACCCGACGTCGATGCTGTTCGGCGGCTAGATCGACCAAATCGAAAATTTTAGGCACCCGTTTACCTGTGAGAGCGCTAATAAAGATCGTTTCTGCCCAGTCAATGAAGTGGAGTCGGGCTTTTATTATGCGATCGTACTCGTACAGACTGTAAGAATCCTTCTCGATCGCATCCCACTTATTCACCGCCACGACACAGGCGCGCCCCTCGTCGGCAATCCGGCCAGCCAACTTTTGATCCTGTTCAGTGACCCCATCCAAGGCGTCAATCACGAGCAGCGTCACATCGGAGCGACGAATCGCCTTGAAGGCGCGGTTGACGCCGAAAAATTCTGGGCCATACTCTACTTGTTTTTTCTTTCGAATACCTGCAGTATCCACCAGGCGGTAACCCCGATCTCCACAGCTGACCCTCATATCGATCGCATCTCGGGTTGTCCCTGAAATGGAGCTGACGATAGACCTCGATTCTCCCGCCAAGGCATTTAGCAAGCTAGATTTACCGACATTGGGACGGCCCACAATGGCGACCCGCACTTCTTCAGAGTCTGCCTCCTCAGCCACCGCAGGCAGATAGCCGATCAACTGATCCAGCAAGTCCCCTGTGCCATTACCGTGAATGCCCGACACCGGATAGGGTTCTCCCAACCCTAATTCCCAGAACTGGGCAGCCTGAATCAAACCTTGCTCAGGCGACTCACATTTATTCACCGCCAGTAGCACTAGCGCCGGTTGTTGCCGCAGCCAACTGGCAATTTCAGCATCCCCCTCAGTGGGTCCGACCTGCCCATCTACCACCATCACAGCCGCATGAGCTTCGGCTAAAGCCGTCATGACTTGTTCTCGGATTAGGGGTAAAAACTCGGTATCGTCATCAAAAATCAATCCCCC
>JAKSDM010001733.1 GCA_022360135.1 Pseudanabaenales cyanobacterium
CGACAGCATGATCGCCAACCGGATCTCGTATCATTTTGATTTTGCCGGACCCAGTGAGATGGTTAACGCCACCTGTGCTGGATTCGCCGTGGCGCTGCACCGAGCTTTCACCGCCGTCAGACTGGGGCTGATTGATCGGGCCATCGTTGGGGCGGCCAATCTCCTCCTGTTGCCCGATTCGTTTAGGATGCTGTCCGAGGTCGGCCAGTTGACCTCCGGTTCGTCGGTCAGGTCTTTCGGCAACGGGGCGGACGGCTTTCTCCGCGCCGAAGGTGTTGGGACAATTCTGATTGAGCGCTTGCAGGACGCCGAATCCGCCCGCCGCCCCATATACGCCGTCATCAAAAACGCATCGGTCAACTTCAATGGCCAGGGCGGCGTTTCGATGGCTGCCCCCAACATCGACGCGCATGCCGAGTTGATTAAGGCGTGCTACCGGGAGGCGGGCATCGATCCGAGGAGAGTCGCCTATCTGGAGGCGCAAGGAATGGGGCTTCCGGTCGCGGACATCGCGGAATGGAGCGCCGTTAATCGCGCGTTGCAGGAGTTGTGTGATGAAAAGGGGCTTTCGTACGAGCCTGGATTCTGCCGGGTCAGCACGCTGAAACCCTTGGTTGGCCACATGCATTCCGCATCCTCGCTGGGGGCGTTATTAAAGATCATTCGTAGCTTCCAAACCGACAAGATTCATAAGATCTCGGGCTTTGATCAACCTAGCGAGTTCTGTGATACCGAGGCGATGCCGTGCCGCTTCACGACGGCGACTGAATCGTGGGAGAAGTTGGCGGAGCCAAGGTTGGCGGCATTACATTCCTACGGATCCAGTGGAAACAACGCGCATGTGCTGGTGGAAGAATATCAAGGCAAACGGCAAGCGGAAGGAGATCGTCAGCAAAAACTCAAGGGAAGACCCTTCGATCTCAAACGACACTGGTTTTCGTTGGCAGCCGCGCCGGACGGACAATGCTCGGACGGACAACGCTCGAACGACATCGAAAAGGGCGAAATCGAAAAAAAGGTATTGGACGCAGTGCTGGAGGCTCTGGGGCAAAAAAACAAAGCCGTCGCTGTTGATTCGCCGCTTACAGATCTCGGTGTCGATTCGCTCTCCATCGGATCGTTGGTCTCCAGACTAGAAACAACCTTTGATGTTTCCATTCGCAAATCCGATCTGTTCAGCTACTCGACGCCAGGTCGGTTGGCGAAGCATGTCGCGACATTGAGCCGTTCGTCAAACGGCGGCGCCAGTGCGAAGCAGCGCCATCCTGCGACTCCGCGTGTGATGAAGAACGCGGGTGCCGACAGGCGGCAGGATGGCGCTGGTGACATCGCGGTCATTGGCATGAGCCTGCGAGTTGCCGGGGCGGACGATCATGAAGCGTTCTGGCAATTGCTCAAGGAAGGCAAATGCGGCATTTCAAATTTACCCATGGAAAGGGCCGACTGCATCGCGGCGGACGTCTGGAAAATCCGCGGCGGTTTCTTGCCGTCGATCGACACCTTTGATCCGCTCTTTTTCAACATCGCCCCCCGGGAATGCGAGACCATGGATCCGAGGCATCGCCTGCTGTTGGAAGCTGCATGGTCCGCGATCGAAGATTCCGGACATAACCCGGAGGACTGGCGCGGCGGCGAACATGGCGTTTTCATCGGCATCGAAGAATCGGATTATCCGGTGTCTAGAGAATCGCAGATCACGGCCGTTCATGGCGGTACGGCGCCAGCGCGCATCGGTTATTTTCTCGATACCAAGGGACCGTTATTGGCCATCAGCACCGCGTGCTCCTCTTCACTGGTGGCCGTTCATTACGCCTGCAAAAGCATTCTATACGGGGAAAGCGATTGCGCCCTGGCCGGAGGATGTAATATTATCTGCCAGCCCGAGCGCACTCATTCAGCCTTGTTGCAGATGGGAAATATGCTGTCGCCAGACGGGACCTGCTACGCTTTTGATCACCGCGCCAATGGAATGGTGATCGGCGAGGGCGTCGGGCTGGTTGTGCTAAAGCGCTTATCGCAGGCAAGGCGGGACGGCGATGCCATTTACGCGGTGATTAAAGCTAGTGGGGTTAATTACGACGGGCGAACCAATGGCTTGACTGCACCCAGTGGCGAACGTCAGCGCGAACTTTATGAAAGCGTACAGCGCCAATGCGGCGTCCGCCCGGAGCAGATCTCCTACG
>JAKSDM010000400.1 GCA_022360135.1 Pseudanabaenales cyanobacterium
ACAAATGAAATAGGCAAATACCTGCTTAGAAATTGCTTCAATGAAGATGAGTTATCAACAGAAATTGATTTCATTTCAAGATATCCTCCAAAAAGATGAATTACGTCTTGATTTCAGTAAGTGATTGTTATAGAATCAGATTCTTAGAGTCTGCCTCTATCACATTCAAGGATCGTGATAAATAAGTTTGAGACTAATCGGTCAGCAAAATCATTTCCGGAACTTCAAAGATATTCCAATATTCCCTAATCCTCGTAGGAATATCCCTTCAAAAATTCAAATTGATCGATCCCATTTTTGACTCTCTCAATCGATTGCTCGCTCCACTGAACCTTGAAACGACTTTTTTGAGGAGATTTAAAAACAATACTAGCGCAATCTTCTAAATAATCTTTTGGAGCTTCAACCCCTAGGAAGTGGCAGAGTTCATTTAAGGAAGTTTTAGGATCATCAATAATCGCTTCATGGCGAACATCAAGTATATCTCGCTCGCTGATTTGTTGCTTTAAATTATTAACGGTTTTGCATTTTCTAAAGTATGACATTATGCCATAGTTTAAATCCGCCTTTTTTTTGGTAATCATGGTAGCGATATTGTCATAGGGATTTCTAGTAACATGGATAAATTTAATCGGCGCAGCGATCGCGCGCTGTAAAATATTTAAAATCTCAGGGTTAGTCCGAAAAACCAAATTAGAATGGCTTCCTTTTTTATCTCCAATCACTTTTAAGTCTTTATATCGCCCTTGCCACTGCCCAGGAACTTGATACGAGTATCCCGTTTCTTGTCGTCCAGCTGCAGCCTGTCGTTGGGAGTTTTTGAGGATAAAGTAGTATACCTTTCTGGCGCTAGCTCCCTTCTCAAACAATCTCAATGCATTCAGTTCATGGGAAATCACTATATTGGGATGAGCATCCAGCAAGGAGCCGACTAAGCTATGTCCACTCCTGGTGTAACCGATAAACATACAGTATTTGTCTACTGATTTAAATAAATCTTCACGCTTAAACAGGTCATAGAAGTAATATTGCAAAGAGTCTAACAATTTAACGGTTTTTACTCTTGCAATCCTATATGTATCGTTGACAACTTTATCCATACGAACTATTTGTCGGTGATTGCTGTACATAAAATAGCCAGCGTTTCAGAATCACGATGTCACTGAGTAATGATGACGGTGAAATTAGGGTAAAGTTTCGATGAATGTTTGATTTGTTAAGAGTACAAAAGTGTATATGAATACACCTAAGATAATTTATTTTCGATACAAAATTTTCGATACGTAATACAGAATTAATACATAATTTGATCCAGTGGTAATAACACTTAAATGCAGAGTTATACCAAAACGATTTGAAGATGAGCAGAATATAGCCGCTGGAAGTCTTACTGGGCAATGATTTATTATGTTCAGCCTCAAATCAAATTGATATTATAAAGTTATCTTCAGACCAACATTTAATCGTTCCTTGGCAGTGTTCAGAAAGGCCCGTCAGACGAGACTTGTTTTGCTGGCAAAGAACTCCGGGCGATCGCACAGGCTACAAATATTAATAACTACATCATCAGCCACTGAGTCTGATTAATCACTGTGAAACTAAATTAGCTAAATTAGAGGGGGGTGCTCTTTTTTGCCCGGTTACGGGCTGGCCATATTTTTTTCTATGCTGATGATAGAAAGACTCTATCTTTGTTTGATTAATCATTCTGACCGTTTGGTTAAACCGCCTCCAACTTGAAACCTGGCGTTTTCCCTCATCCCCCAACCTCTTCTCCAGTCTCCTCTAATGCTGTCATTGCTTGACAAGTGCGAGGCTCAATTCTTGTCTTGATGGCGCTCTTACATCAACAATCGCTTTCAATCGCTCTGTCGCGATAAAAATTAAACTTAAAGTTGTGAAGCGCTTGGTGCACCTATGTTAGAGCGATAGAATGGCATTTAAGCATTTGGAGAAAGGATGCCATGACAACAACTACGCCTCAAGCAAGTACAGCCCACGATCATCCTCATTGCTATTGCTTCAATACGGATTGTCAGCATCCAGAAAATTCCCGCGAGGCTTTGGCTTGCCAAAGTTGCGGCGCCAATTTGCTGCTGCAAGAGCGTTACCGGGCAATCCAAATTCTCGGACAAGGCGGCTTTGGCAGAACCTTTAAAGCGGTAGATCTGTCCCAACCCTCTCATCCTTACTGTGCAATCAAGCAGTTTTTTCCCCAACAGGTCAATAATGCCGAAAAAGCCGCAGAGTTATTTCGCCAAGAAGCCCAGCGTTTAGCAATCCTCGGCTACCATCCCCAGATTCCCCAACTGCTGGGGTATTTTATTGAAGACGATCGCCAGTATTTAGTTCAAGAGTTTATCAATGGCCGCAACTTAGCCCAAGAATTAGCTGAGGAGGGACCCTTTAAGGAAAGCAAGATCCGGCAACTGTTGAATGATTTATTGCCCGTCCTGCAGGTTGTCCATGCGAATAAAGTGATTCATCGGGATATTAAACCGGAAAACATCATCCGCCGCACCCCCTTCTTTAGAGGGGTCGGAAGCAGAGGGGAGCTAGTATTGGTTGATTTTGGCGCGTCTAAGTACGCCACCCAAACAACTCTGGGAAAAACCGGAACTGTGATTGGTTCTGCCGCTTATACCGCCCCAGAACAGCTCAGGGGTAAAGCCGTTTATGCTAGCGATATCTATAGTTTAGGGGTCACCGCTATTCATTTGCTGACCCAGATTCCTCCTTTTGAGCTGTTTGACAGTAGCGAAGATACTTGGATTTGGCGACATTACTTAGGCGCTAACAATCCAGTGAGTCGGTCTTTGAGTCGGATTCTGAACAGAATGCTGCAAAGTGCGACTAAGCGCCGCTACCTATCAGCAGAGGAAGTGCTCAAAGACTTAAAATCGCCTTCAGTTGTGGCCAAATCGACCAAATGGCTGGTGGCGAGTACAGTTTTGGGATTTGGACTGCTGGCCGTGCGCTATGGGCTCACCCCTGTGAGGCATCAGGTTTCGATTCGCCGGCCAGCCATTGTCAGTCCGCTCCCAGCCGGGAAGAGTGGGGCTACATCTGGGAGCTTATTCGCCACTTTGGATGGCCAACGGCAGGCTTTTCCCTTGCAACATACCGAGGTGACGGCGAAAATCGCCGGTAATGTGTCGCGGGTGGAGGTGACGCAGACGTTTGCCAATCCCTATGACCAATCTTTGGAGGCAGTTTATCAGTTTCCCTTACCCGATCAGGCGGCAGTGGATGATATGGAGATTCGCCTTGGCGATCGCATCATTCGAGGTCTGATCAAAGAACGGCAGGAAGCCCAACAAATTTATCAGCAAGCCAAAGATGACGGGAAAACGGCTGCGTTACTTGAACAAGAACGCGCCAATATTTTTAGGCAATCTTTGGCGAATATCTTGCCCGGAGAAAAAATTGATGTCACGATTCGCTACACCAACAGCCTCAAGTTTGAAGGGGGGGATTACGAATTTGTCTTTCCCATGGTGGTGGGACCCCGCTATATGGCGTCAAGGCAGGTGCGTCTGGCTGGGTTTACTGGATCGCAATTGAATCCGCCAGCGTTACCCTCGCAAAGGTCAGGGCAAGATATTGGCGTGACCGTAGAAATTGATGCGGGCGCGCCGATTTCTCAGATTGAATCTCCCACCCATCAAATGAACATGCAACGCGCCAGTTCAACCGTGCGGTTGCAACTAGACAATCAAGACACCATCCCTAATCAAGACCTGATTCTGCGCTATCGGGCGGCGGGCGCGTCCACCCAAGCGACAGTCCTAACCCAAGGGGACGAACGGGGAGGTCACTTCGCTATCTATTTAATCCCGGCGATTCAATACAAACCTAGAGAGATTGTCCCTAAAGATGTGGTGTTTCTGATTGATACGTCTGGGTCTCAATCGGGTTTCCCGATTGAGCAATCCAAGGACCTGATGCGCCAATTTATCAATGGCTTGAATCCGCAGGACACCTTTAGCATTATTGATTTTGCCAGTAGCGCCACGCAACTGTCCGAGAAACCGTTAGCGAATACATCGAAAAATCGTTTAAGAGCGATCGCCTACATCGAGCGTCTGCAAGCACATGGTGGGACGGAATTAATGAATGGCGTTAACACGGTGCTGAATTTCCCCCCCGCCCCGGAGGGCAGGTTGCGCAGCGTGGTTCTGCTGACGGATG